>CAYREE010000001.1:0-97400 GCA_964423225.1 uncultured archaeon
CCGACTTCAAGTTGTTCAGTGAATCGAATAGTCGTTGGCTTGTTGAAGTAAGGGAAGAAGACGTGAAGAAATTCGAGGAAAAAGTAGAAGCCATAAGGATAGGGACTGTGACAAAAGAAAAGAAGATAATGATCAAGGACGAAGACGAGGACATCATACTCGACTTGGACAAACTCAGGGACAAATGGGATTCAGCTGTTGAAAGAGAGGTGCCAGTATGAAGGCGTGTATCCTACTTATCGAAGGTACGAATTGTGAGGACGAGAGTAAGAAGGCATTCGAGACCGTTGGTATAGATGCTGAAAAAGTTCATTTAAAACAGTTGACAGGAGATTGCATTACTGAAAGAAAAAGAACGCTTCAAGACTATGATGCATTATTCATACCTGGTGGATGGAGTGCGGGAGACTATATCCGGGCAGGATCCATATTCGGGGCAAGGTTAAAAGCAAAGCTTGGAAAGGAATTAGAGGAGTTCATTGATGATGGACGACCAGTTGTTGGAGTCTGCAACGGATTCCAGATACTAGTAGAAGCGGGAATCCTTCCAGGATTCAAGGGTATAAGCATACACCCAGAAGCGGTATTATCAATCAATGCGTCAAGCAACTTCCAATGCAGACCAGCATATTTAAAACATATCCATACTTCGAATATCACCTCGAAGATACCTGAAGGTAAAATCATGCAGATTCCCCTAGCACATGCAGAAGGACGCTTGACTTTCGGACAAAACGATGAAAAAATGCTTGAAAAACTTATTGATAATAAGCAGATAGTATTCAGGTATTGTAGGGATGATGGATGTGAAGCAGATGGAGAGTTCCCATGGAATCCGAATGGATCTCTCTATGATATTGCGGGGATAAGCAATCCTGAAGGTAATGTTCTCGGGATGATGCCTCATCCAGAGAGGGTGATAGATTCATTACAGCAGGCAGACTGGAGTAGGAAGGATTATTCTCATGGAGAAGGCAGGATTTTCTTCGAAAGCATCAAAGACTATATGGACTCAAGACTCTAGGATTCCCTGAGGGAGATCTGATGTATAAGTCATGTTTCCACCCATACTCTTTTCAAAACCACATATCTCATCATTGATACTCGTGCATTTAAAGACTATATCATCCAACCAAATACCATTCTTGATAATGGCACTGACACGCTCATTATGATGGATCAATATCCTCCCACTCTTGGTGGTCAGTGCACAAGATTTATCGCAGATTATCCTGATCTTCTTCGGATCATAACATTCGATATTGCAGCCATCACATTTTTTAATACATAACTTATCAATGAAATCACTCTGACGTCCGGTAACACTATACTCAAATTCATGGCCAGACACCACATGTACGATATAGCGTTCAATAGAAGTAACACCAAACATGAATGATCCGCCCATATGTTGAGAATACAATCCTATCGCCAGATGAAATAAGAATAATAATGCGATAAAGACTAGGGGCCTAATGCTCCGGTTAGAAATATTCATACGCTCTCAATCCGTGGGGCAAGGAAATATACTACTCTCGCTTCACCGATCGCGTATTCGACCTTTAGTGGTGCATCAGACCTAAGTTTGACTGTGACAACAGAGGGTGCTTCAGCTACCTTGAGTATGTTTTCCAGGTGATCTAGGCTGAATACTGCCCGTGCCTCGGTTTTTATGTCTGTGCTTAATACTTTGTCTTCAGGAAAATCAATGTCTACACTACCAGTATCACCGTCGCTTTTAATGCTGAATCCACCATCTAGTTTCAATGCAACATGATTGCTTACAAGCTCCGCATCCTTTAATGCCTCTTTGATTATGTTTGGGGCAACCTTGACCTCAGCTGTGAATTCTATGCTAGGTTCTTTCGGAGGATTGCTGGCAGTATCAATAATCGAGATGCTAAAACTCCTTGTGGTCTCTCCACGGAAGACCATTTTCAATCGTTGATCAAGTATCAAGTCTATCTTGTCTTCAGACCGAGCCCTCTTTGTGATCTTGCTTAATTCTGCAAAGTCTATGCCAATTGTTGTTGGAGCATCTACCTTGAATTTTTCAAATGATTTTGCAGGTAGCTGATAGTCTACCAACGCTATCTGTGAAGGATCCATTGCCCTCAATTTTATACCGCTCTCATCTATCAGAAAAGAGCCTTCATCGATCAGTGCTGCAATTGCTTCAATACTCGATTTCCAAGACTTAGTGTCGTTTATGGTCGCTTCAAACATCCAATACACCCCAACCAAATAATACTATAGTAATTAAAGACTCTGAATATAAAAACAATGTCCGTTTCAGTCTGTTGACAATCGTTTCACAACGAATTCTTTTTCCAAAGTCAATAGGAACATTGCAGCCTTCGGGCCTTTCTCCTTGCCGATTAGAACCTGATATATCGCCTTGAATAGTTCTGGTGGATTCAAATCATTGGATCTTGCGATATCATAGATACGTTTATGCAAGTCTTGTGGAATCCATTTCTTGCCTAACTCTCTGGAAAGCTCCTGTAACGCCTTTCTCTGATTATCATCTAAGTGATTCAAGTTTTTTTCTGCTATATCTGCTTCAGTCAGCTTGAACCTCAAGTATTCTGGACCCCATTTATTCGCCCAAATACCAGCTAATACGACCCGTTTTAACAGCCGGGATTTATCATAGCCAGTATAACCCATGGCGGAAATCCGCTCATCTAGGATGTCCTCTGTTGGCTCTGGTATGATCTGGGATAATACAGCGCAGAGTGTGAAGGGTACGTTCAGATAGGAGGGATCTTCCACTTGTGACAGATCATACATCTCATTCAAGTCTTCAACTGGATCGGTTTTTTTGTAAAACGAGTTTTCTGCAACATCATACTCATCGACTAGTGAGGGTAAGGTTGCTAGGTTGATATCCCTTTGTTTTTTCAATCGTTTATACATGAAGAACTTCAATACTTCGGGTTCTGCCATCTTAAGCCAGTCACCAAGGGTTATCACATTCCCTTTGGAGCTGCTTATCTTGTCCTTGTTGAGTGTGAAGAATTCATAGACTACTGGATATGGCGGCTGCCACTCAAAGACTTCACTAGATATTATCTTGCTTGTATCATAGCTTCCTCCCTGGGTAGCATGCTCTTTACCGAATGGTTCGCACGTGACCTTGAAATGATGCCATCTTGCAGCCCATTCAACCCGCCAAGGAAGCTTGCCCTCACCATTCAATGCATCACTTACTCCTTCATGAGAGCATCCCTCTGCACGTCCACCAGATACGTCAGTAGACTCACATACATAAGAAACTTTTAAGCCGTCAAGACCAGTCACCCGAGTAGTTGATATCCTACCGCACCCACCACATATTGGTGTCCATGGAACATAGTCAACGGGTAGCGGTTCTCTCCGATACTTATTGAGTATCTCGGTAATCTTTTCTTTTTTCTCAAACGCTATCTTTATCTCATTATTAAGATCCTTGTTTCGATACAAATCAGTTCCAGAATACTTCACAGGCTTCACCCCGAATGATTCAAGATCTTCCATGAAGGGTTCTACAAAATGGTCTACGAATGATTTGTGACAGCCGTCAGGATCAGGTATGTCTTTCACAGGATATCCAAGATACTCCTTCAACCCATCCATGCCTAAAGGGACTTTCCTGAATGGATCACTATCATCAGCAACCCAGATCAAATCCACTTCTAGAGCGGATGCTAGACACGCCTTCCTTACTGCATCTCCCCTGATCACATCACTGGCATTTCCAACATGAGGTATCCCGGAAATGCTAGTCCCAGTCTCAATAACATGTCTATCACCCCTGTCTTTCAGGGCCTTTACAATCTCACTACTCCAGTGCATGACCTTATAATATAGAATCTAGCCCTAATATTAAATCGGCGGGATGATGAAGCGAACAACCTCTGAGAAGATGATGACTGATGGGCGAACTGACCGCTAAAAAATAAACCCTAATAAACGATGTTTATATGAGAACAAAATAATGTAATATCAGCTATGAAACATGATATCGATCGGGCAGTCGAACACCTTCTAGAGACTGCAGGAGTAAGACGCAAGTTCTGGCATATGGACGAGAAAGTCAAAGACTTGAAGTACGGTATACGCCAGGGAGATGATGCAGTAATAGTAGGCGATACAGTCATCAATATGGAAGGCCCCTATCCATTAAAGACGGGTAGGAAGACTGGGCTAATACACACCTGCAGTGATGTTGTGATCATGGGTGGTAGGCCGCTTTACGGCTTCAATAGCATGCAGGTAGATAGTGTTAAACAAGCTGAAGAGGTTGCTGAAGACTTGAAGAAACAGGCTATGGGCTTGAATGTTCCCATGATCGGGGGTAATACTCAGCTTGAAAACGATCTTATCCCATGTATATCGTTCACAGTTGTTGGAAAGCTTTTGAAGGATCCGATACCTGACGGTGGCGCTCGGATCGGAGATAGAGTCTTAATGCTTGGTACAATACTTGACGGAGAGATAGGTGAACGGATATACCGGGCGAATGTTAAATTCAATACTTATCTAGAGCTAGTTGAAAAAGGCGTAATCATCCATGCTGCAAAGGATGCTAGCAGGGGAGGATGGTTCAGCAACCTTGTTGAGATGATGGTGAAAGCCCAACGTGGAGTAGACATCACAGGGATACCCTATCCAAGAATCACAAGATATATGGGCACATATATGCTATGCGTACCCCAGAAAGAGGTTGAGAAAATAGTGGATATATGCGCTAAGAATAAATGCCCGTTAATAGAATTTGCAAAAGTTACAAAGGACATGAGGATCCGTTTAGGCGGGAAAACCGTTGTAAACAAGAGAAAAATGCTGGAGCTTGTGAAAAAGACACCTTATAGAAAACCTAAAACAACTAAAATATAAATAAAATTAATATAATAAAAAAACACCTTGTATAATATAAGTTATTTTCTTTTTTATCCTAAGTAATATAAGTTACTGCCTGATTAATGATATAGGGGGCAACATGGAAAACAGGATCATTAAACAGGAATTCCATAAACAAAGAGGAATACTGCTTGCAGTAGGGCTATTAGTACTATCGCTAGTAGCAGTATATATTGAATATGCTGGTAGCCCATCCAACCTACCCTATACAATCGCACTTATCACAGCCGCACTAACACCACTAATACTAAATAAAAAACAGATGAGCCACCCAGTATTCATGCTCATCTACCTTACCGCAATAGGATTAATATTCACAACACCAATCTTCAAAAACTTCGAATACTGGGGATTTCACGACTGGGATTATCACGCATTCATACGAGAAGTAAGCCGGACAACCATCCTACAATACCATCAAATACCACACTGGAACCCATATAATAGCGGGGGAAACATCCTTCTTGCAAACTGGAGTAGCGGATTCCTAAGCCCATCATTCATAATAGTCCTCTGGTTCGGAGCCATCAAAGGGACGAAGATACTGATAGTCACACACACCATTATCGGATTAATTGGATTTTTCCTACTCTCACACCACATGGGATTAAGAGGCTACATATCCTATCTCCCAGGATTCATATTCATGTTCTCAAGCTTCTATAGCCTACACATAGCAGTCGGCCATTTCGCATGGATAGCTACAGCATGGCTACCATACGCATTCCTCTATTACCGGATGAGTTATGGACAAAAAAAATACGCGTTTCTCGCAGGCTTTTTCACAGCCATCATGTATCTTGAATCCCATGGATACCAGGTCGCATACACTATCCTTCTGATAGGACTACACTCATCATTAAAAACACTCATGAACCTGAGCCAGAAAGAAGACCTACCAGTCAAGAAAAAACTTGCCCCACTAATAATACTTTTTATTTTCCTATCATCCACGATAATGCTTGGAGCAGTTAAGATGCTTCCCACTTATCTTTTCACACAAGAGTACCCTACAATAAGAAACAGACAGCCTGGATTCACTATTTCGACACTATACGAGTCTTTTGTTAATGTAAACAGGATATCTACTGCAGTATTCTGGCATAACAAGAGCGCATACATGGGATTCCTACCTCTAATACTCGCATTGATGGGAATGGTTTCTCTTTATAGAAAGGAATTCGCCCTAATTATCGCCCTAATTATCATTGTATGGGCATCTTTCACAACCAATGCACCATTAAACATGTGGGAGATGATTCATTCCCTCCCTATTTTTAGTACATTAAGAGCCCCTACAAGACTGATAACCCTCGTTGTCTTCATCTTAGCGATCTTTGCAGGTGAGGGATTAAAACGGGTGAGATCGTTTAATTCATGGATTCCCCCACTCATACTCTCATATATCATACTAATCCTTATCACAACGAATAGTCCTGCACTCTACAAAGCATTTGTTGTAAAACCTTATGAGATCAATAGGAAGGGATTAGAATTCCAGCAGATCATTTCAAGAGACAAGCTTAAAAACCAGAACAGCAATTGTTATGCACACTTCCTAGCAAACCAGGGTACGATAAACTGTTTTGAACCAGTAACAGTACCCAGAAAAGCAATGCCAAAAGCAGCCAGGTCATATCGCGGAGAAGCATATATGTTCCCATCTGGAGAAGCCGACATATCCTATTTCTCGCCTAACTGGATTATAGTCAAAGCAGAAGAGGAGACAGGCACAGTAATATTAAATCAGAATTATCATTCCGGCTGGTATGCAAATGGAATCCCAGCAGTAAAATTCAACGGACTAATAGGATACAAGTTAAAGCCTGGTGAAAACACCGTGAACTTCACATATCATACACCAGGATTCATCCCAGGAGCACTTATAACTCTATTTGGATTCGTATTACTAGTACTTGCTTTGACTAACAACCTGGGAAAAATCATAGAGCTGATACGTGATCGAACAGAAAGATTCCTTAAAGAAAAGGGTTTGATAAAAAAGGATTTCATTGAGAGCCTTGAAGAAGAATCTATTGAGAGCTTTGAGGAGTCGTCGTCTTTTTAGTCCCAGTATTATCAATATCCTTGAACAAGGGGAAGCCACGGTCTGTCACAGGCACATATATTACACTGTCATGCTTGTCCAGATTCGTTATCCAATACCAGCTAAGATAACTTGGAGTAAGACTCTGACCAATAATCTCATTCGCCTTTGAAATACCCTCGGCCTCAATCTTCTTACGCTCAGCCTCCTTCTCCTCCTTCTGTATTATGAACTCCATCTTCTGCGCTTCCTGTTCTGCTTGAAGCTTATTCTCTATTGCACGCTCTATCTGAGGCGGCCTCACTATAGAACGGACCAATACCTGCTCTAAAACAATATTTTTAGCCTCAAATTGTGGTTTTAGTTTCTTGAATATCTGAGCGGTTATGTCTGGGCGTTTCTGATGCATATCCATTGCCGAGTATTCGCCTGCAACATCACGTATCACCGTCCTTGCAGTCGGACGGATGATAACCTGGTCATATGTCTTTCCAACAGTCTGATGTATATCACTCGCCTTCTCAGGTACAATATGGTATAATATCGTTACATCAAAGTCAACGTTCAAACCATCTTTTGAGATTGCTGTTATCCTATCATCGTTTTTAACCCGGCCTTCGCCTGCCACAAGGCTCATAGTATAGTCTTGGGTCTTGATATTATAGTTGATGATAGACACCCATGGCGGCTTGAGATGCCAGCCCTCACCAAACTCTTCTTGTTCTACACCACCACTAAAGTAGTTGAATTTCACTCCGCGCTCGCCAGCCCCAACACTTGCGATAAGCATCGGACTGATAACTGCAAAAGCAAAAGACAAGATTATAAAGATTACAATCAAACCGGAAATCGGGTTAGAACCAGACCCAGCTTTGGAACGACTACGACCACCGGAATCAATATTGATGGGAATCTCTTCCCCGAGTATCTTCATGATAGTAAATTAGATGAGAGTATAATAAATGAAGGATGATGAGGATAAGGAAGTTCAGACCGGATGACGCCAGGAAAGTATCATACCTTGTAAGAAAGACGCTACGCGATGTGAACAGTTTGCATTACTCTGATAGTGTGATAAAATCCATGAGTGAATACTATAGTCCTAAAGGGATAGTCGAAAGATCAAGGGGGAAAACCATCTTTATCGCAGTTGAAGGCGAGAAAATAATTGGGACTGCGAACGTGGACACTAATCTTATTGGCGCAGTATTCATCCATCCAGATTATATGAACAAGGGCATAGGATCCAAACTCATGGACAAATGCGAGAAACATGCGAAAAAACATGGGATAAAAAATATCATGTTAAAGGCCAGTGTGAATGCTATCGAATTTTATGAAAAACTAGGATACACAAGGGGGAAGAGGAATTATCATAAGAAGGGTGGAGAAACTTGCACTATGATGAAAAAAATGCTTTAAATAGTATTTTTATACATGATTCCTAGGATTATAACATGGCAACAACACTACAAGCACCACCAGGACAAGAACAAAGAGCAGTACCCCCAGCTGAAAAACCACCAGTAATGGCTGGCTCGGCAACAATGGACCAAGTTAGAGACTTCAGTAATACACTAAGCTTCAGTGGAATAGGCCCAGCAGGCGGCAACCCATTCAAGGAAGTAATGACCAATCCAGCCCAAGCACATGCTAAGGCCGCTCTCGCACACAGACTAACAGGCGCGGAATTCGACGACACCAGGCTTACAGGAGATGCAGGACACCAAGTCGCAGTAGCTTTCCAGAATCCAGACTTGAAAAGAAGACTAGGACAAATGGCTAGTGCAGGTCCAGATGAGGCTGCAGCATACCTGAAGGAAGTTGGTCTACAAGCAGTACAAGGAGATGCATTAGCAACAATCGGTCTATTAAGCTCTGCATTAGGTGGAAAATAAGGATTTAAACCCTTATTTTTCCCATATTATTTTCTTATGGCGCATAAAGAACCTCTACGAACCGGTCCTCCAGGAACAGCAGAAGTGGGTGCGCCCAGCGAAACAAGATTATATGAGTATAGGCCTGTTGTAGACACTCAGACACGTGAACTAGACCGTGATACACCACAAGTCAATACGAAAGTCCTCTTAGGATTGAAGAGTGAGGGGTTCAGGCATACTTTAGAACTGAATCTGAAAGGGGCAGGTTATGACGTTACGACAGTAGATAATACCACAGATTATTTCATGCATCTTATGGAAGCTCAACATGATCCAAAATCATGGGTGATCGTAACCGAAGACGACCTACCACACTTTAAAGAATCTCCCAAGAAAATAACCGGGCGAGACGCTGTAATCCAGGCAGCTAAAGTCATTTCCGGATGGGATGAAATGGCAAGAATCTACTTGACAGACCAGGATAAAGACCCCGAAGTCAATAGTATAGTCAATCAACTTATGACAAAACCACTCGAACCATGGCAAGTATCAGAGGCAATACAAGAACTAAGACCACCATACATGAACAGGCAATAAAAGTTATCGAGATCATTTACCGCCAGTGAGGGATAGACTCTATCAGTTTGCATCAATATGCCAGACTCGCTTCACTTTGTGACACAGAAAAACGTTTCTTTCTTTTTCGTAAACGTTTTCCTCAAAACTGCCTTGCAGTTTTGGGAGCAGAAAATCTTCGATTTTCTCGCTTCTTTCTTTATGAAAGAACGAAAAAGGTTTGCCGCCGGCGAGATTTGAACTCGCGACACCCCGGTCTTCAGCCGAGTGCTCTCCCAATCTGAGCTACAGCGGCATAACTGTAGAATAATTGGGTTATTATTTGTGGACTTAAATGCTTAAAAACATTAGATGATGGATATGGTAGACGAATCAATCTATACTTCCGGAGAGTATTTAGAGAATAATCCAGGCTGGCATAGGGAAAAATCTTTATGGAAGGCTAAAAGATTATTGAATGGAATTCCATTCGAGAAGATAGAGGAGTTTAAAACAGGTTCCGGTATCAGGATCCTGGATTTTGGCTGTGGTGCCGGCTTGATATTGGACTATGTATGCAAGTTTCTTTCAGATGCTGAGATTCGAATTATAAAAAGTGTGGGAATTGATTTTTCGCCTCAAGCCATCGAGATGGCTGAGAGTCTTGACGGAAACCATGATTTTAAGATTGGTTCAGTAGATGATATACAGGAAAGATATGATATTATCATCCTTGCTGATGTGATAGAACATCTTGAAGATCCAGTAAGTATGATTAAACAACTGTCTGCAAGATGTGATTACATGCTATTCCACATACCCTTAGAAGAATCTATTATCAATAAGCTGCCAGGCAGGAAGGCGAGGATAAAGAATAGATTCGGACACAAACATTTTTTTACAAAGGATAGTGCCTTAAAATTACTGGATGAATGTGGATTACTACCGATTTGCCCAGAGTATACAAAACGTTTCCTATCACCACGTATAAGAAGAACGATCAGCCAAAAAATACTCTTCTACCCGAGACTCTTGCTCAGCAATATCTCAATGTATCTACTCTCAAAAACCCTTGATGATGTGGGCCTAGTTGTATTTACCTCGACCAACAAGTAGCGAACATACCAGGAAAAAAAATAGAATACTCAGAGAATCTGGATTTTCGTGCCCATTGCCTGACCAGGTAATCCCTTCTCGAATTGGGCTACGACAGCACCGTTTGGCCCGTGTGCACGCGTGATCTTTCCTTCCATCTTCTTCCCGCTTGACGTTGACCATTCGACTTTTTTACCAATTAATTTCTCAGCATCTTCCTTGTTTGTGCTTTCCGTAGGCTTTAAGACCATTTGTTTATTGTTCTGGGTCCTTTTTCCGCCCCTATAATTTATAACAATTGCATCCATTTTCAAATAAAAATGAGAGTTATTATTATTCAATAAGCCTATTTAAACCATACGCATAACATAATAGTCGGGTGAATATCGACTAATCCCCGTGTTTTTCGGTCTTAAGCCTGATAAATAGGGATAATAGATAGAATCCTATCTCGAGAATGTCGCGGACATAGTGAAAACCGCTTTTGCTACCAGCCTTCCATTCCACAGGGAATTCAGAGATAGAGTATCCTTTTTTCTGTGCTCTAATCAATAATTCCGCATCCCAAGCCCAACGCCTCCTTTTTCTGATACCCGACTCTTTTAGAAGGATGAATAACTTATCCTTCTTGAAGCTCTTGAACCCACACTGATGATCCTGTACTTTAGAACCGAATAATAATTGAAGAAATCGATTGTAGAAGAAGCTAATAACCTTACGTCTATGTCCGCGTTTAACCGTGCTATCATATCTCCATCTACTGCCTGTTGCGATATCAAAGTCTCCGTTAACATCCTCGATTAATCTTGGAAGATGTTTTAGATCGGTTGCAAGATCAGCGTCTAAAAAACAAATGATTCTTCCATTAGCTTTTTGAAACGCGTTATGCAATACCTCTCCCCTACCCTGGTTGACTTTACCCTCGAATAGTATAACCTTGGACTTGTCTTCTGGCGGAAGATTTGAGATATACTCATTTACGATTCCCACAGTATCGTCCGTAGAACCGTCATCTGCCACCCATATCTCATAAGGATGTCCTATAGAATTCAGTGAATCAATTACCTTCGAAATAGTCGATTCAATTATCTTTGCTTCATTAAATGCAGGTATAAATAAGGATACACTCACGTCCATATCATAATCCATAAGATTTTTTAAGATATATCTATTACCACTAAAAATAAGATAAATGAATGTGTGATGAATAAAAAAAGTCTAGGATATGAGGATCTTATTGGCATATTGATCTCGATTGCCTTTCTAGGAGCTAGTATTTACACGATAAATGATTATGGGATTACAGTTGATAGTCCAGAGAACTTCCTTTGGGGTAGTGTATATCTACGGTATTTCGAGACATTCGACAGACAATATCTGAGTTATGAAAAAGATGAGAATCCGATGCTAGAAAACCCGGGTGAACCAACCAACATTTTTTATTACAAGATAAAATACCGTCCATGGATGTATCCGCCCGTCGCCTCTATTCTATCTGCAATCACACATAAAATATTCCATGAATCATTAGGCTGGGTGTCAGACATCGACGGACACCATATAGCAATCATCATACTTTCAACTATTACAGTATTTGTACTCTACAAGATGGTATTTGAAACATATGGATTACTACCTGCAATCATCGCCTCAATATCCCTCAGCCTCTATCCTAGGTTCATTGCACACAGCCATAATAATATCAAAGACGCACCCATGACATGCTTTTTCGTCTTTACAATATACTGTATGTGGAAGGCTACTACAACAAGACAATTGAATTGGAGTATTCTTTCAGGTGTATTACTCGGACTATCACTCAATGTGAAGATAAACGCATACTTCATTCCACTCATCTTTGGACTATGGTTGCTATTCACTTACAAGGGCGGTAAGACACAGGTAGATATTCCAAAATATGTGATTCAGAAAAAAGGGTGTTTGAAGATCAAAAGAAAAACTATAGAATATCCTTTCCTGCTAAACCTAGCCATCATACTCTTACTAGCATTAAGTGTTGTCTATCTAAGCTGGCCATACTTATGGAGTGATCCAGTAGGTGGGTTGAATAAGAGTTTTAATTATTTCCTTAATGTTGGGGGGGATACTCCAATATTATATGAGGGTGTGCTCTATGGTTCTGCGAGAGAGGTTCCATTATACTATGCACCCCATTATCTTCTGATAGTAACTCCTCCAACCATCCTGTTGCTAGTATTGCTTGGATTCAGTCATGTATCAAAGTCTTTTGTAAATAATGGTTTGACAGGAAGCCGCGAGAATAACATGTCCCTTCTTGTTGTCTTATGGATTGGGATAACTCTTGCAAGAACTATGATCCCTGGAAGAGTGATATATGGGGGTATACGACAATTCCTTGAGATAGTTCCTCCAATCTGCATTATCGCAGGTATTGGAGGAAAAGTAGCATATGATCATATTAAAAGAAGGCTTGATGAAGATGAGATACAATCTCCCAAGATGATTAGCTTTCTTTGGATGGCGATCCTCTTCGCCCCACTATTCATCAATATCCTCTACATTCATCCGTATGAGATAGCTTATTTCAATTTTATTGTCGGCGGTACCAATGGCGCTTATGGAAGATATGAGGTTGGATACTGGGGAACAGCATTGAAAGAGGCAGGAGAATGGGTTTCAGCAAGAAAAAGTGATGAAGTCGGGGTATTCAGCCCGGTTTGGTGGCATATAACAAACTATTATGTTAACATATCAACTGCTCCGGGACATGTGAATTACGTGATACTCCAAATGGATCCAAGCCTGATGAATGTCACATGGTTCAGGGAAGAATCGCAGATGTTGATGATGCTGGTAAAAGATAGAAACCCAGTCCATCGCGTCGAAGTTGATGGAGTCCCCCTCGTAAACATCTATAAAGTCAGTTGCACAGAGCTCGTAACAGTAATGGACTTTCCAGTACCACCATACTATTTCTGCCAGGGAGATTAACGCTTTTTAGACGAGTGAGCAATCAGGATCGCAGGCAAAAAAGCGAATCTTTGGATGTGATATGATGCGTTTGGAAACAATTTCCTCATCTTTTTGCTTGAAATAAGACTTATATCCATTGGGACCATACCAAATAGCCTAAAGACTAGTTCCCGTATCTTAACAGGTGCCCAGTGTATAAGGGGTAGTCGATAATGCATTTCAAATGGAAATGAGTTATTTGGTGTTGAAACATACCAATAATCAGAGACACGCATTACCTCCTTCGCATAAGACTCCTGCCTATCACTGCCTCCAACATGTTCTAATACAGCATTAGAGTATAACACATCGATTGAACCATCCTTAAAAGGAATGCAACTTGCATCAGCACATACCCGGATAACTGACAAACCATCTATTTCTCGAGATAACTTCTCCTTATTAATATTAACAAGTATTTTTGTCGACCTAATTTTTTTTAAAAAATTGATATAATCCTCGAGCCGGGCTTTGTCACCATCAACAAGCTCTCCCCCAACATCAAGAAATATATCTTTGTTTTTCGGCTGCATAATTTCTAGAAAATCATTCCTCCTTGATCCTCTTAATCGCCTGCTGTATCTATAGAAGAGATTGTTGATTACCATGGTCCCTCCGAAGCGATTATCGCAGGGATTGTCTTGAGAATAATCTTCAGATCAAGCCATAAAGACATTTTCTCAATGTATTCTATGTCTTTTCCCACAGCCTCGTCAAACGATAATTTATGCATCCCACTCACCTGCCATAAACCAGTCAATCCAGGGACAGTATCATACCTCTTCTTGCGCCAACCAGTATACTCATCCGAATATATCACGTTATGAGGTCTTGGACCAACAAGACTCATCTCGCCTTTCACAATATTCCAAAGCTGAGGTAGTTCATCAAGATAAGACCTCCGCAATAAGTATCCAATCCTTGTGATTCTATGATCTTCTCCAATCTTAAACAATCCCCCAGCATGATCCTTCGATTTATCCCGCATATGCAGCCATTCTTTTTCAGCATGCATATACATCGTCCTAAACTTATAGGCCGTGAAATGACTCTTCTTTAATCCCATTCTCTCTTGCTTGAAGATCACGGGTCCATGGGAATCAATTTTTATCAGAATGTATATCAAGAAGATTAAGGGGGATAGTATTAGTAGTGCTGTTGACGCTATCACCAAGTCCAAAACCCTTTTTAAGGGTTGGTATGATTCTCCCCGTATCATCTTAAAAAAAAGATTAGATGTATCCTAGAGAGCGTAATCGCTTCTCTATCACTGGATCAATGTTCCTTGATGGTTTATAATTAGTATAGCATTCAATTAATCTTTTAGATAAATCATTTGACTGATCAATCTTATCCTTCGACAAGTCATTCAACAATCCCGGATCAGCCATAAGGTCATAGAGCCTTGTTTCAGTGAATTCTGCATCTGAGATTGCAATCCATCTATCCTGCCTGATGCCAAAATAGTCTTTCTTATCAATTTGGCCAACGAAGTGCATAGTTTCAGTGTAGTCTTCATAAAATAGGTTTAATCCGTCAGGCATCTTATAATCGATGTCTAATAAAGTCAGGATACTTGCGGATATGTCTACTATACTACAGGGTTTTTTGATTTGCCTGGTTTTACCATGTTTGATTATAAGAGGGATGTTTAATACCTCTTGCTTAAAACTCGTTTGATGGAACATTGCACCGCATTCACCAATGCATTCCCCATGGTCGGATGTGATAACGATAATAGTGTCATCTATCAATCCCTCAGACTCAATTCTTTGACACAATTTTTTTATTGACTCGTCGACTTGCCTAACACTCCCCTCATACATCAGGCGTAATAGATCAAGCTCTTCAGTCGAATACTTATTCTCAAGCTGATAGTCTTCAGTCAATAAATCCTTCCATATTTTTTTTACAATATTCTTAGCTATCCCATACTCCTTTGCCGACAAACCAGCATATCCACTTGGGGGTAGATAGGGCATGTGAGGATCAATATAATGAATCCAGTAGAAGAATCGATCTGATTTTCCAATCCAGTCAGACATTAGGCTCGTATCGATCTCACAACAGTTTTTCACATCCTTGACATATTTCCCATAAAGTCTTGACAGTAACATTCTAGGCTGGTTATAAGCTTCATTCGAGTAGATGTACTCTTTAAATCCACGGGAATAGCCAAGCTCCCGCATCAATAATTTGTTATGTGCTATCGCCCGGGTGTCAAACCCGTTTTCTTGAAGTATCTCTGCTAGAGTCCTAACCTCGGGTTTTATTCGGTCGTATGCTGAGACAACGCCGCTATTATACGGGTTTGAGCCAGTAAGAAGCGATGCGACAGCGGGCGGAGTCCAATTGCCAGTACTCATACAGTCAGATGCCACCAATGAATCCTTTGCAATGCTGTTTATGAATGGTGTGATAGACGGGTCTCCATTATAGGATTCTAACATGCTTTTACGAAGGCAATCAACGGTTATAAGGAGTATGTTTTTCATGATATCAAAAAAGGCTTTCATAAAGCCTTGTTAATTCATGATAATATTTGTCTGGACTATTATTATCCTCCACTTTTTTCCTCGCAGACACTCCCATCCTATCTCTCAGTTGTTTATCCTCATAAAGACTGAGAATCTTCGAACCAGTATTTTCAGGCTCTCCTGGTGCTACGAGTATCCCATTCACTCCGTCATCAACTATCTCAGGTATGCCCCCAATGTTTGAGGCGACCACAGGCTTACCATATGCAAAAGACTCAAGGATACTATAAGGATAATTATCCCACCATCGGCTGAAAAGGAATGTGAACATAGAATTTGAGACCAATTCATCAATATCCTTTTGAAAGCCAAGATATTCAATATTATCATATCTTCGCGCATGATCTTGAACCACATCCTTCAAAGTCCCATCACCAGCAATCTTCAATGGCACGCTAATATTCTTAAATATCTCCAAGAGATCTAAAACACCTTTCTCCTCATACA
Organism: uncultured archaeon; assembly: GCA_964423225.1. Classification (GTDB taxonomy): domain Archaea; phylum Altiarchaeota; class Altiarchaeia; order IMC4; family SCGC-AAA252-I15; genus CAYREE01. The sequence continues at coordinate 16,461 of CAYREE010000001.1, forward strand.
ATCCACCAAGATATAGGCCATAATCCCCCTTCTTTGAGGGTGTATATCCTGATACATCAAGGGGATTATTTATCACATGTATCTTATCCTCGTTAAAACCCCATTCAACATGCTTATCCTTTATGAACTTGCTTGGAGCGATATATGCGTCTATATTAGAGTCAAATAATCCTAACAGACTATGTACCTGGTGGGATATTGTCCCTAATAGACTAGCCTGTGACGAATCCTTCAAGCATTTCTTTAAAAAACAGTTAAAATACATGCCGGAACGACACTTCTCACAGATACTCCCATGAGAATACAATCGATAGTTCGGACATATCAGACTGTATTCATGGATAGTATAGACTACAGGAACGCCATGATTCTTCAATTCATGCAGTATAGAAGGAGATATCTGATTATGAATACTGTTAATAATGGCTATATCCGGTTTTTCAGATTTGATTATCTTTCTTATCTTTCTGACCGCCTCGATGCTATAGATCGCCCTAAAGAAGATGGATGCCTTTTCAACCAGGCTCATAGTTGAGATATTCGAATAATCGATCCGCGAGATAAAATTATCTTGATACTTTGTCGGCCAGTTTCTCTCATCCCTCATCGAAAAGGGCAATACTGTATCGCCTCTTCCTTCTAAAATCCGTACAAGCTCGTGGACATAGGTCTCAGATCCCTTCCGGTTATAATAGAACTTGTTTGCGATTAAGGCTTTCATCGTGTAAGAATCATCCTCAAGAGAAATTTAATATTGCCGATCGTGTATCTTTTCCATAGTCTTCCCGGATGTGTGATAAGCCGGTGAACCCATTCCAACCATAAGCGACCAACCCATGAGGGTGGATATGGATTAACGCCTGCAAGATAGTCGAACAATCCTCCCACACATATTATTGCATCTAAGTCTAGCTTATCCTTGTTTTGATACGCCCATTTTTCCTGGAGAGGGGATCCCATGCCAACTAGAAGGATACTGGACTTTGACTTATTAATCTTATTTATCAGAACCGGTAAGTCATCTTCTTTAAAGAATCCGTTGTGAAATCCTGTGATATTTGCACTGTATTTTTCAGATAATTTATCCGCTGCCTTTGAGATGACATCATCACTTGCACCAAGCAAAAAAATTCCTGATTCCCCTAACTTCGATACAAGGAGGGGTAGTGTATATGTCCCGGAAATCCGATGCTCCTTCAGCCTCCTTCCATGCAATAAGGCGGCAATATACACTCCGACTCCACCATTGTATACTAAGTCAGCTTTTGAAAACACAGCCTTGTATTCATTGTCTTCGAAGAAAATATTGATTTTGTGCGCGTCAAGATAAAAAACCAGGCGACCATTTTTCTTGCCGAGATATGATTTTATCTGCTTTATAAAATCCTCGCGTGTATTATCATCAATAAAAAGATCCGGGGTTATATACACCCTATTTGACGTTGTCTTTGCATTCATGACTGGATGATTAATATATGCATATAATCATTTTATATCATGCTCTACTCCATTTTAAGTGCCATATTATTTTTCTTCTTATCAGGATTCCTCTTTGAACGAGTTTTTTTCAGGCACAAGAACATATGGGATATTGTATGGTTTTCAATCTCATCAAGCATCGTGTATTCAACATTCATATCCATCATCCTATCACTCATCCTAATGTTAAACGCATTGAATATCCAGATAATACTTTCTCTCACATCATTAATCCTCTACTACTACGGGAGAACGAGTCAGGGAGGGAAACTTTTTAGTACTAAGAAATGGAATACTGGAAAGGATTTTATTAAACCTGCAACCGTCCTACTTGTGCTCGTCTGCATATTCTACCTCATCTTTAAAGTACACTACTCTTACACAGGATTAATCCTCAACCCGCATTCAACCAAACCATATTACCAGGTAACAAACCAGTACTATCCATATCCATTACATAGTGACGAGTGGTCCCATCTAGCACAAGCCATCTTTTTCATGGAAAAGAACGGGTTCACTGCTGTGAATCCATATTATGCCTGGGCTAAAAACGATTTAGTTGAGGGTGGATTCCTACAGTTTGGACATCACGCATTCCTTGCAGCAGTCTATCTGATGACGGGGATAGAACCAATATTCTCATACAGATATCTGGCAGCAAGCTCAGCATGCCTTATAGCACTCGCATTGTATTTTCTGCTTAAGGAACTCGGATACAAGCATTATACAAGGATATTCGCAATGATCTTTTTCACAAGCATAAGAAGCAATGTTAACGTGCTTGGATTCTGGTTCTACATACCCTCTACCGCAAGTTTCTTCTATATACTCACTGCAATCTATTTCCTATTAAAATCCTTCAAAGACAAAAGAATGGCAGTCCTATCACTGATAGCATTCTCTTGTAGCCTCACCATCCACGCATCCACAACACTACTCGGATTATCCTGTGCAATAATCATCTTATACAACCGTTCCAAACCAATTAGTGGATTGAAGTCAAAGCATATTGCATATAGCCTTCTTCTCATACTGCCATTCATCATATTCCTCTATATAGCATACTCGAACCTTGGAGGTATAGAAAAAGCCATTGACTATGGGATAAAACGAATCATCTTCGTGAACGAGGGGGGAATCAAAGACTACTATTGGAACATAATCTCCTTTTACGGTAATTTAGCTTCAATGCTTGCGATAGTTGGAGGCATATATGCCATTAGGAAAAAAGAGGGTAGATTCTTCATATACTGGTCTATCATAGGTTTGATACCAATCATAATATATGGGTTATTCGGATTCTCGATCCTAATACGACAGCAAAGAGCGTTCATATTTACTTTGATAGGCATATCAGTCTTGTCTGCAAGGGGACTTACAATAGTATTGGATTATGCCTGGATTCTCTCGTCAAAAATTATCAGAAATGATCAGGGGGGAAGGATACGATCTTTTCTAAATGTTCTGTTAGTTATGATAATCATTAGCTCTATATTCAATGGGTATTATACGGTCGAGAAGAAGAATTATGTATTGTATCATATATTGGAGGACCGGCATTACGATGCGATAAAACATGTTGGAGAGACTTATGGTGGAGGCAATATTGTTTTCACCGATGCATTAGCATCTCTTGGATTATATCCAATCTCTAAGAATTACGCTGTTGACATCGTCAGCTCTAACCTCTATTCGAGGATGAAATCATTTGGGGGAAAATGGTTGAAGAATGACTGCACGTATAAGAGATGGGCTATGAAACAATATAATGTAACTTTAACTATAGTGGATTTTAAAGTAGATTGTAGATTCTTGAAACCAGTCTATGAAAAGGAGGGTCTAATCATATACGAGGCGAATTTCACTATTAAAGAACCGAGGACTAATGGGTAGAAAGCATGATGAAAGAAGAGGGTAAAATCTTTGAAAGCGGTACAATCTTATTCTCTGGATTTATTTTCGCTAAAGTATTGAGCTATCTTTCACTGATAATAATATCCAGTCTTGGTGTAGTAAACTATGGAATCTATTCATTAACACTATCAATAACCTTGTTTTTAATTTCATTTGGAGTGCTTGGATTAGGACAAACATTAATAGTTTTTCTGCCGAAATTTACCACATTAAACAGGTTAGATGATGCGAAAGGAATGATCACTGATTCAATAACCATATCATTAATAACAGGGATAATTCTCTCAATCAGCCTTTTCATAACCTCTCCGATCATATCTCAGATTTTCACTGGAAGCCAGGTCCTTACACCATATCTTAGAATAGCAGCCCTCATAATCCCTGTAGATATTTTATCAAGAGTCCTTGGAGGTGCGTTTCTAGGACTAGAAAATCCAAAAGATGTGTTCAAGTATCAACAGATAATAAATGGTATAGGAAAGTTATCAGCCTACATATTGGTCGTGACTATTGGCTATGGTGTCGGAGGTATCCTCTTCTCTTATTTCATTATTGGATTCATAATCCTGATTTTTTATTTCAAGAGGCTGAAAAAATGTTTTAACGTTTTGCAAGACCATAGTGTAAAATCATCCCATGATATCAGGAGACTATTAACCTTTTCCCTAACACTAATCCCTTTTCTCATGATATACCAATTAATTGATGTTACAAACAACTCCATGGTAACAGTCTACTTGAGTCTGCATGATGTTGGACTGTTTAACCTTGGTCATTCCATAGCATTCATCCTAGTATCATTTTCCTTCAGCTTCTCCTGGGGTCTTTTACCAAGAATATCAAATAAGCTGGCGTTAAGAAAGGATCCTTCCACCATCATCCAGAACACCAACAATATTGTGCTATTATTTTCAGCCATAATACTATTAGCACTCGTCTTATTCCCAATGGAGATAATCTCCATACCCTTTGGCGCCTCATTTTTAGGAACCTGGGTGATTCTCCCGACAATCGGATTAGCTTATGTGTTTGGCTCATTATTCAACATTCATAGCACGATTCTTCAAGCATATAATAAGACAAAAAACCTGATGGCATACTCAATCCTTGCAGTAGTCTTTAACGCATTATTAAATTATTATCTGACCCCGGCCCTAGGGATTAGAGGGGCTGCATTAAGTACTATGATAGCATTATTTAGTGCATTCATTATCTCATTTATCCACTCATGCATCCTTATCGATAAAAAAACATTTAATAGAAATTCAATCAATATACTTGGCCTTACACTCCTTTTCCTTTTTTCTGGATTTGTATTAAAGAGTGCTGTCCCTGCTTGGATGGTTTATTTCTTGATGATCCTCATCCCCGCAACTTTTGCGATAATCACTGTCCCACAGACATCGATAAAAGAAAGTATGAGTTCATTGATCTTCTTTAGGTCTAACAAATAACAATCCTGCGAAAGCCCAGTAGATTATCTGCACTGTTGGTTTGAATGTTATGTTAGTCGTCATACTGCTGATCAAAAGTCCGATAGTCAGGGCAATAAATGATGCGGCGTAAAACCTGTATTCGTTACCAACAAGATATAATAAAAACGCTTTTTTCAGTAGATAGTAGTTTAGGATAAGGTATAATGAAAGACCTATGAAGCCAGTATATGAGATCAATGCAAAGTAGATGTTGTGTGGTTCAGAATGTCGGTGGAATCTCTTCTCAGTCTCCACCTCAAAACTCTTCGTTCCCCATCCAAAAAATGGTTTTCCGAAGAGCATGTCAGACATATATTCCCAACGATTCATGCGAAACTGTAGTGTGGATGCCGCACCTTTCTTCGCAAAGATGTCTACAAACATCAAATGCACGTCAATTAGAACAGCAAATAATATCATAAAGAGGATTAGATATAACACCATCCTCTTTTTTTCTAAAAAAGCATATACCAATGAGGCGACTGCAAACGAGATCAGAGACACTCTAGTCTTCGTAAGATAAAGGCTTAAAATATATAATGCTAGGACTGGTAGGAGAACATGCTTTTTCTCTCTTAGTATGTATGCTGACACAATGAATGATAGTATCATTAAGTAACTAGCATAATTGGCGGGACTTGTAAAGGTTCCAAGGATCCTGTTTTTCCTATACTCATCGTCAAATGATTGTTGGACTGGAAGAACATTCTCAGAATATATCCTCCGAGCATCATATAGACCGACAACACCAGTATACTGTAAGAATCCATACATTAAGGGTATCATCGAGGTTATAACAAGCATTAGGACAAATACATGCAACCAGTTTCTCCCAAGCATTTCACGTGAAAGCAAGAATACTGCGAGAAGACTCGACATCCTAAGGACTTCCTTCAATCCAAGCAGGAGATTCGTGGACTGGATTAGGCCCGCGGCCACGACGAGTATGAGCAGTGCAAAAGATATTGAGATCCCATCGGAGAAGGGATTGATCCTCTTAGAATAGAAGTGCAAGATCATTAGAAGCCCTATGAACAAGGAGAAAAAGAAGTTGATATTCAGGTTTATAGAGCCTATGACACCCATACTTCCATAGAAGTACCTGTCAACAACTGGTCTGAATGCAATAAGGAGGAGGATGCCAAAGTATGGTTTGACTATAATGGATAGTAGTATTAGGGAAAAGATGAATACTGTAAAAAGCATCGCGCTAACACTAAACCACATAAGGGATGCTACTATCAAGGAGAATACGCTTGTTAAAAGTATCTTAGAGTTGATTCCCAAGTAGTTCCTATCAATAAAATCCTTCAAAAAACTGTATATCGCAGATTCAGGCATCAAGTCCACCGAGGGAGACTATTTGACCGGCAACATCGAGCTTTTTTGTACGTAATGCAATAGTCCCTCCGATCCTAAGGGGATATTCAATATAGTAGTATTGCCCCCCGATCTCCCTAGCCCTTACAGTAGCATCTACCACTATATCCTTCAAAAATGGATGCTCGAAATTGAGCTTGCCTTCAGATGGAATGACAAGACCTATCTTCTCTAGGGGTATGTCTGAAGGCTTAGAAGATTTTCCGATGATTTTCAACTGTGGTCTTCCCACAGGATCAATAAATGTATCGCCAACAATTATGCCATTTACTATCTCAGGTTCAACACCCTTGACTAACACAGATAAGTTGATTTCCTCCTGTTTATAATCGATTGAATCAGGCAGTATCTCGATAACTATACCATATACATTCATTCCAGGTAATTTTGTGGTGAACATGTCTCCAGCCTTAATCGGCTCGTGCTTATAGTAGGTCATTCCTTTCCTTGAATTTGTCCTAACATCGAATTGACTGATTATGTTAACCTTGCTGGATGAAGGCTCGAGAAAATAGTCTGACAGACTTGTTACTGTCCCATGGACGTCTAGTTCAGCGTCTCCAAGATTCAATGAGTTAATGAACCAGTAGGGTACCTTCCCACAATCTTCAAGATTAGAAGTAATAGATTTGGAGATGGTGCACATCTTAACCAGCATCTTCACATTCTCACTTGAACGAACATAATCCTCATACTCATCTACAGTCATAACCTCTTGGACTACTCCGATAATATTCATCGCTGTTAGCTCAGCAACATATTTCTTTCCTGCCTCAAGAAGCTCATTGTCAAAATATATGCGGTCCTCGTCTTCAACCACCATAGTCTTTAATACAACCTTAACATCTGAAGAACCACCATACTCTCTGATTGAATAATCAACCAACTCGATATCAGTGTTTCCAATCCAATCAACCCGCTTGTCACCTATCTTCAATGAATTGGCGATAAATCGAGGAACCTGCCCGCATTTAACAGGATCAAGCATATTCGGCCTCGTATCATCCTGGCAAAGCTGGACTATCACATAATATGATTTTTCAGGACCTGACTTGACAAAAGTCTTGAATAGAAGTATACTTGCGATAAGAGAGAAAACCACTATCAGGATGATAGCCACCTTGTCTATGCGAGTGAGTTTTTCCATATAACCAACCACCGAGTAATTAATAATGTTTTTAATAATTAAGTACTGTAATTCACACCAGAGTACTAGATATCACACTAGAGTACTAGGTATCATACCAGATAACCAAGTCTCCTAAGCTCTTGCATAGTATCCTCGTCTATAGATACTTCATCAGTTTCTGTAACATTCTTCATCTTGGAAAACATTAGGTCCAATAATGATTCGTCAAGCTTTTTGTCCTGTCCAAACATATTGTTTTTTTCTAGGGGATCGTTCTTTAAATCGTATACTTCAAATGAATCCCGGATTTTATTGTATATCAGCTTATGGTCTTTGAACACTACTACATACTCTTTTGTACCCTGTAAAAGTTCGCTATATGCAGGATAATCTTTTTCTGAACCTATTTTTTCGAATAAAGATATTCCATCAAGTCCAGAGGGTATTGGAATATCCAGAAGATCAAGGACAGTCGGCATAATGTCAGTAGACTCGCATGTTTTATCAACAAAAACCTGTTTATCTAATCCAGGATAAGATAGTATCAAGGGTATTCTGAGCACCTCATTAAACGACTGGGCATGACCTATATTATATCTCCAGGAATGCGGCCGGTCGGCGAAAGACTCTCCATGATCAGAGATTACTATTATAATGGTCTTATCCATAAGTCCGCTTTCCGAAAGCTGTTTGATAAGCCTTGAGAAATCATTATCTAACGTCAGTATTTCCCCATCATACTTGCCTATCACATAATCTATATCAGTTTTATTGATTAGACCCTCCTTGAGCAAAGTGTTGTAATACTGGCCGGTTTTCCCAAGGCATTTATTCTGTATAATACCCGTGTAATTTGCGCATAGGGTTTCATTCTCGTCTTTGTAGACGTCCACTATCCCATCATATCCTTCATCTGTGAAGACATCATACTGTTTTCTCGGAATGTATGGAGCATGAACGCGGAATGTATGCCAGAAGAGGAAGAATTTCCTGTCTGAATTCCCCTTTATCCAATCTATCATCGACTTGAAATTCTTGCTGAAAGTACCTCCGGTATCGTCAAAGACATCGAAAGAATGATAGTTGAATAACGTTTTCACATATCCACTGTCAGTAAATGCTGCAGTCGTATACCCATTATCCTTCAGAACCTCTGCTAGTGTGAGCGTCGAGTTCTTCAACCGTAATGTATCGTTGTAGACACCATGATTACTAGAATAAAGTCCAGTCAAGATAGACATGTGAGAGGGTAGTGTCCATGGAGAATTTGCATAACAATCCTTGAATACAAAAGCCTTTTCACTGAACCTGTCGATATTAGGCGAAGTATTTCTAGAGTATCCATAGACTCCAAGATGGTCTGCCCGCAAGGTGTCAAAACTAATTAGGACTACATTATACTCTTGCGGCTCGACAGTTGTGAACATCGCTTTTTCAATGTGAGGAATTGAAAGGAAAAATAGTATAGATGCCAGGAAAAAAGCGATTAAAGCAAAATATATTTTCCGTGTTGAATTCATGCTACAATATTGTGAATTCCAACGTTTTTATATGTTAGTACATAATACATTCATCACTATGAAGGAAGTCAGGTTTCATGGAAGGGGTGGGCAAGGAGCAGTAACTGCCGCCATGGTTCTTTCTGTCGGAGCATTCGAAGACGGGAAATACACTCAAGCATTCCCAAAATTCGGTGTCGAACGAAGAGGCGCTCCAGTACAAGCATTCACAAGGATCTCAGATTCATTTATCAGAAGGAAAAGTCAGGTCTACGAACCAGACTATCTAGTAGTCTTAGACAGCACACTTTTTGGAGCTGTGAATATCACTGAAGGATTCAACAAGGACGGTATGATAATCGTCAATACGAACATGAGTGCTGAAGAGCTTGGAATCGGCGACTTGAATGTTAAAACCCTCGACGTATCCCATCTTGCAATGGAAGTACTTGGAAGAGACATCGTAAACACAGCCATGCTCGGAGCATTCGCAGGATTCACAGGCGAAGTGAGCCTCGAAGGACTGATAAAAGGTGTTGAAGGACACTTTTCAGGAAGCATCTTAGAAAAGAACAAGAAACTCGTAGAAGAAGTTTACAATCAATCAAAGTAAAAAATGAGTGTCGATTTAGGTAAGAAGAAGTTGGGTACGGCAGAGATCACGACAGGCTGCGTGCTACCAAGCGACGGATCAACAAAGATGAACAAGACCGGCGGCTGGAGGGCTATGAGACCTGTCACAGACCATGAGAAATGCACTTCATGCGGTATCTGCTGGGTATACTGTCCAGACGCATCCAGGGTGAAGATGGATGATGGAAAATACGATTTTGACATAGACTACTGTAAAGGATGTGGAATATGCGCAGACGTCTGCCCAGTCAAATGCATTGAGATGAAGGTGGAGGAAAAATGAAGAGTGTAGAAGAAGCATCCCATGCAGTATCAGACGCAGTAAAAGCTATCGAACCCGACGTAATAGCAGCTTATCCCATAACACCACAAACACACATAGTTGAAAGAATATCAGAATTCGTTGCAAACGGAGAAATATCATCAGAATACATACGCGTAGAATCAGAGTTCAGCGCCATATCAGCCTGTCTTGGAGCATCTGCGGCAGGAACACGAGCATACACTTCAACATCATCACAGGGACTGGCACTAATGCACGAGATACTATTCATCGTCTCAGGAATGAGACTCCCAGTCTGCATGTCTGTTGTAAACAGGGCATTGTCAGCACCAATCAATATCTGGAACGACCACTCCGACTCAATGGCAGAAAGAGACACCGGATGGATTCAATACTATGTCGAGACAGCACAAGAAGCATATGATATGACTATAATGCAACATAAGATAAGCGAGGACAAGAGAATCCTCCTACCATCAATGGTCTGCATGGACGGATTCACACTATCACACGTATACGAGCCATGTGATATCCATTCCAAAGAAGAAGTAAAATCATTCTTACCCGATTACCAACCGGTTCACGCAATACTAGACCCAAAAGAACCACTGACGCAAGGACCAATTGGATTCCCCACACATTATATGGAATTCAAAAGAGATACAGAAGACGCTATGAAAGCCGCTCTTAATGTAACAGAAGAAGTCATGAAGGAATACAACAACAAGTTCCCATGCACGATCGAAAACTCAAGACCCCAAGCATACAACCATGTCGAAGAATACAAGACCGAGGACGCTGACGTAACACTTGTTGCGATGGGATCGGTATGCGGTACGATAAAAGAGTCCATAGACCAGTTAAGAGAAAAGGGAATCAAGGCAGGATTATTAAAGATGATAACATACAGGCCATTTCCACACGAGCTCCTAGTAGAGAAGCTTAAGGGTGCTGGAAAAGTGGCAGTAGTTGAAAAAGCAATGTCGTTAGGATTCGGAGGACCATTATACAGCGAAATTGCATCTGCATTATATGACTCAAGCGAACGCCCCGAACTAAGGAACTATATTGTCGGACTCGGCGGACGCGACGTTAAACTAGACCATGTAGAATCAATAGTAAACAAGACACTCAGCTCAGAAGGAAGTAAAGAGGAGTGGATGTACTAAGATGGCAATACTAGGATTAGACGAGAAGGAATATTTCGCAAAAGGCCATAGGGCATGCGCAGGATGCGGTGAAGCCCTGGCAATTAGACTCATCATGAAGGCGGCCGGAGAAAACACTGTAGTAGTACAGTGTACCGGTTGTATGGAGGTTGTTTCCACACCATATCCAGAAACAGCATGGGAGGTTCCCTGGATACATGGCGCATTCGAAAACAATGCGTCAATAGCATCGGGGGTGGAGAGGGCCTTAAAGAGACTTGGAAAGGAAGATACTCACGTACTCGTCTTAGGCGGGGACGGTGGAACCTATGACATAGGATTCCGGGGCCTCTCTGGTGCTTTCGAACGGGGACATAATATCACGTATGTCTGTACAGACAATGAGGCATACATGAATACAGGAATCCAAAGAAGTGGTGCAACAGCCTATGGCGCTTCTACTACAACATCTCCTGCCGGAAAAGTATCGATAGGGAAAGAAGAGTGGAAGAAGGATCTTCCCGCAATAATAGCATCCCATGGATCACCATATGTAGCAACTGCATCAGTTGGATATCATGCAGACTTAATGCGAAAGATCAAGATAGCGTTGGAGACAAAAGGCCCTACGTTTGTTAATGTTTATAGTCCATGTACTCCAGGATGGCGGATTGATCCATCAATAACTATAAAGGTTGCAAAGCTTGGAGTCGAGACAGGGGCAACCCCGTTATACGAGATAATCGACGGGAAACACAAGGTCAATATGCCGGCAAACGTCGACAACCTCAAGCCAGTTGAAGAATACTTAAAGCTCCAAGGCAGGTTCAGACACCTCTTCAAACCAGAGAAGAATGAAGAGACCATAGCCTTCATTGAAAACACACTAAAAGAAAAACTATCACGGATAAAACAGCTAGAAGAAAAAGGCCTTTAAAAAAAGGTTATATTTATTTTGTCTGCCCGTTTTTAAACGCTAATACTTGAAAGAATATTACTTATGATAGATGATAATCTCGCATTATCATCATGACTTAACAATGTAAACAAAAGACAATTTTGTAAGTCATGTAAATATGGGGGTTTTTTAAGGCAAATGAACCAAATTATATACAAAGTTAATTATACACTTTCATCCATGAATTAATTTCTAAGGTGAAATGTGGGGTGAAGTTTGATGGATTCAATTGTTCAAAACGCGATTAGTAAGGCAACGTCAGGCAGCGAAAAGCCATCTGACAATAGGATTTCAGACTCAGATGATGAGTTAAAGAGGATTGTTGAAGGAATAAAAACCTCTATAAAGGTTGTGGGATGTGGTGGAGCAGGATCAAACACTATTGATAGGCTCATAGACATGGATGTTGATGGTGGAGAAGTAATAGCTATTAACACCGATGCACTACACCTACTATACAGCAAGGCACCGAAAAAAGTCTTGATAGGAACAAGCATAACCGGTGGAGTTGGCGCAGGAAACGACCCGGATATAGGAGAACAATGCGCTGAAAGCGATGTGGATAAGATATCAACTAGCCTACAAGGCTCTGACCTCGTCTTTATAACATGTGGATTAGGTGGAGGAACCGGAACCGGAAGCGCGCCAGTAGTCGCCGAAGTGGCAGGAGACCTACAGGCACTAACAATAGCTATAGTAACATTACCTTTCAATGTTGAAGGAAGAGTACGTGCAACAAACTCATTGAAGGGACTAAAGAAACTGAGAAAATATACAGATACTGTAATCGTAATACCAAACGACAGACTACTTGATATTGCACCAAACCTTCCGCTTAACGCAGCATTCAAGGTTGCAGACGAACTGCTTGCAAACGGAGTAAAAGGAATAACCGAGATGGTGACAAAGCCCGGACTCGTAAACCTAGACTTCGCAGACGTAAGAGCAATCATGAAAGATGGCGGCACAGCAATGATAGGTATGGGAGCATCATCAAAAGACACTTCAATGGATGCTCGCTCAAGAGAATCCGTAGAAAAAGCACTGACGTCTCCATTACTAGACACAGAGATAAGCAATGCTACCGGAGCCCTCATCAACATTACAGGAAGCAGGGACATGACGCTAGAAGAAGCTGAAGAGATAGTACGGATTGTATCAGAAAGGATTAGCCATGACGCAGAGATAATCTGGGGTGCTCAAATAGACGAGTCTCTAGACAGAAATGTGATAAAGACCCTACTGATCCTATCAGGCGTTAGCGTGCCCGGATACGAGGAAGAACTGGAAGAAAAAGTTGAAAGAGGAGACGATCACTCAGACATCGGCCTTAAAAGCCTTTAAAACGGTTTTTCAGGCCATAAATATTTTTTTTTACAATACCTCTAAACCATACTATTTTTAAATGTTGAATCAGAAATGGTAAGCCACAATGCGTTTAATCAATGCTCTTAGAGACTCTAGGAGGATTTTAAGGTTGACTCGGAAGCCAAAGAAGTCCGAGTTCATGGAGACAGCGAGGGTCACGGCCATAGGAATAATCGTGATCGGGCTTATTGGAACAATAATATTTATTACATCAAGGATAGTTTGATTGAAATGACGATATATGCTGTAAAAGCGACTGCAGGACAGGAAAGAGTAGTAGCAGAACTGATATACAGGGAAGCCATCAACAAAAAGGCGGAAATAACAAGAGAGGGTGGAGAAGTCTACAGTATCCTCTATACTACTGGATTAAAAGGCTATGTATTAGTCGAAGCCAATAATCCTGGATTAGTAGAGGATCTTGCAAGAAACGTTCCGAAAACCCGAGGACTACTACTAAAAGAAAAGGGAACTCTAGATTCTGCAGGAATAATTCCAATCGCAGACCTTGAAAACACGTTAAAGCCAAGGCCCATAGTATCCGAGGTAGGGAGAGGAGACTTGATAGAGTTGATTGCCGGACCATTCAAGGGTGAGAAGGCACGTGTTGCAAGGATCGACGAGGATAAAAACGAGATTACTGTCGAATTAATTGAGGCTGCAGTACCAATCCCAGTAATCGTTTCAGGAGATGACATCAAGATACTAAGAAGAGAAACAGAGGATGAGGAAGATGGAGGAAAAGATTGAATTACTAGTTGAAGGCGGATCTGCAACAGCAGGACCACCATTAGGACCTGCATTAGGTCCACTAGGAGTGAATGCACAGGAAGTTGTTGCCGAGATAAACAAACTGACAGAAGATTACAAGAATATGAAGATACCAGTCGAAGTAATCGTCGACGCATCAACAAAACAATTCACAGTAAAAGTCGGATCGCCTCCGACATCAGCATTAATCCTAAAGGCCCTGGGACTTGAAAAAGGCGGTGGGAAAGACATTGTAGGAGACATCGGATTCCTCGTAATAATGGATATCGCCAAGAAAAAAAAGGATGCTATGCTAGCGAAAACCTTTACAGCAGGGATAAAAGAAGTGGCTGGAGCATGCACAAGCCTAAGGATCACGATTGAGGGTAGATCATCAAAAGAATTGATTAGAGAAGTTGATGAAGGACTCTTTGACAAAGTCATAGCCGGAAAGACCGAGGAAATACCCGATGCCGTAGTAAGAAAGCAGAAGAAGGTAAAACTCGTTGGAATAAAGGAAGAGAAGCCTAAAGAAGAAGAGAAGCCTGAGGAAGAAGAAGCCAAGGAAGGAGAGGCTAAGGAAGGCGAATCAAAGGAAGGCGAGAAAAAGGATTCCAAAGACGAGAAACCAGGTGACGACAAGGCTAAAGAAGAGAAGAAGTGATGACTCTTATTTAATCTGAGTTATTCCTTCTCTCCCAACCTTTATATTATACGGTATAAGTTTCTCAGGAGTTGCATCATAATGGGATGCTACACCATCAGCCAAGTATTTTTCAGGTGTTTTAACATAATCATCTTTACGAAATGGTTGCAAAAGATCCACTCCAATCTTTGAGCCAGCAGCCTCCAACATCAAGAGAGATCTTCTATTGGCATCAAGCTCGGTAAGCCATTTCGGAAGCCGGCCAATACCTGCTATGAACTCATCTTCTTCAAGTTCTCTGGATCTCCTATGTAATTCATCATTTTCTTTATTCCAAGCTTTATCTGCAGCATCCATTTCCACTAAAGAATTTCTTGCATTCCATATTCTAAATCCTGCGCCGATAGGATTAAATGAGAATAGATTGCGCAATCTAGCATCTCTTTGATGTCTCTTGTATTTTCCCCAATCAGTAGCCTCGTTCATAACCATATCATAATCCCTCTGCTGCAGACTGTAATACTCCCTACATGCCTCGTTAGCATCAATGCTTTCGCAGACATAAGGCATCCTATTTCTAAATCTGTCGATCAATGGTTTTGTAGGCTTTGAAGAGCCAAGTCTTGAGCCGGTCTCACGATCCCTTGACAACCATCGGATCACATCATCCTCCCACTGTTTTCCATGGCCGAGCTCATGTAGAATTACTGCTACTCCAAAAATAGTATCTGGCAGATTGATTGTGACTAACGAGCACCTCTCCCTATCCTTATGCTTACCTTCAAAGCCAAGCTTCTCATCATAGACCTGTATTTCATGCGGTTTTTCAAGATCTGCCAAGCCTACTAAATCTACTCTCCTACCGTCAGGACCAACAAGTTCAATCGACTGGAGATTTCGATAATTCTTTCCCTCAAGTGAAGTATGCCTCTCTTGCTCTAGTACCGCATGCAACCGGCATATCTCACGTTCTTGAGCATCTCTTAAAACCCTCTCCTCAGATACCGTTGCCACCCTAGTCTTTGGTAATCTAGGGCCTTGGACAACATCTCTTCTGGGTGATTGACTATTATCTTCAACATTCATCATCTATCTGTTAAAAAAATGGGAGGATAGTCCATAAAACTGTAAAAAAGCTTTTTTTTATTTTATCATAACCCCTAATCTCTTTTTATGGGACATTATGACAGCCTAGTAAATGAGATGACAAGTGGACTACGAACCCAACTAGGATCATTAGGCCCTGATAGGTTTGTCGAACACTTGAATAAGAGTGTGAGTGATGAGGCCGTATCCAACCATCTTACTGCAGCATCAGGAGGTAGACCAGTTCTTATCGGAAATAACATAGATTTCAGACTTCTTCACGTCCATGAGAAAGTCGAGATACTCGCAATACGACGTGGACTGCCAAGAGAAGAAGCTCACAGGGTTGCCAGCGAGATAGAGGATATGTTTAGAAGGATAAGGGGGCCAATAGCAGCTGATGAAAAACAATTGCCTACTAGCCTTGAGATAAACGGGATTGAAGAACAGGGAATATGTCCTATACGATACGAGAAGGGAAGTGAAGGAGAAGCCCAGGTGATGATCGGAATCGGCCAGCAATGGATTCCATATACAGAAATCTTTTCCTCATTGAATAATCATGTCAGCGAAATTGACTCCCTGGATTTTAACAGGCAAATAAGCGGACCATCAAACCAGGAAGCTCTCTCATCCCTATGCCAATTCGATTATCGTGGAAGGACTCAGAAACTCGTTGAAGATCTTAAAAGCTGGCAAGACCTTGCGTCAAACGCTATTAACATCCATTCTAAACAAGAGGCTCAAAGACTTAGCGAACAACAATTTCACGACCTTCATTATCGACAAGAATTAAAACCACCAGACAGAAGGCTTAATCCTCCAGGCAGAGGCTGAAAACCTTTTATTTTTAAAGGATTGTTGCATAATGTATTAGACCCGTTTCACTATCCTACTACTGGGATAGGAGGGATTACAAGATGAAGAAAGAAGAAATCATACCAAAGATCGCTGAGGCTATCGAAAAAGCCCCTAAGAGGAAGTTCAACCAGACAATGGAATTAACATTGAACTTCAAAGACGTTTCGATCGAGGGAGAACACAAATTAAACGTCAATGTATTACTTCCTAAAGGAAGGGGTAAAGACGTTGAGATAGGAGTATTTGCTGACGGCGACATGAATGTAAAGGCTCAAAGCCATTCAAAACACGTTCTTTCAAAAGCCGAGTTCGAATCAATGTCATCTGACAAAAGAAAGATGCGTAAATACGCTAGTGAATGCTATTCATTCATCTCAGCACCTGATCTGATATCTGTTGTAGGAAAAACATGGGGTGTCGTCTTAGGAGTTAGAGGAAAGATGCCGCAACCCGTTCCACCCAACGCAGATGTAGGACAGGCAATCAATAAATTCAAGAATACTATCCGGATAAAATCACGTAAAAACCCGATTATCCACGCACCAGTAGGCACTGAAAAATTATCAGCAGAAGATATTGCAGAAAATATTGAAGCAGTATATACGTCTATTGAAAGGGTTATCCCAGACGACAAAATGCATTCCGCATTCATAAAGGCCACTATGGGCCCGGCGGTGAGGCTATGGTAGCGATCTGGAAGAAAGACCAGGTTAAGAGCTTAAAAAAGAAGTTTAAGAACTCGGGTACAATAGGGATTGTGAGGATTGAGGGGATACCATCAAAACAATTCCAACAGATTAGAAAAACCCTTAGAGGAGACGTTGACATATTAATCGCTAAAAGAAGGGTTGTTGAACATTCATTAAAAAAGTCGGGGCATGAAGGATTAGTCGAATACCTTGACGGATCAATAGGCATAATCACGAGTGATCTGGATCCATTCCAGCTTGAAAAGAAACTAGATGGATGTAGGAGTAATGCACCAGCAAAAGCAGGATCACTCGCCCCATTTGACATAATAGTCCCCGCTGGCGACACTGGTCTTCCAGCAGGACCGGTAATAGGAGACTTACAGGGTGCTGGATTAAAAGCTAAGATCCAGGGTGGAAAAATCCTTCTCCAAGAAGAATCAACGATTGTTAAAGAAGGAGAAATTATAGACGAGAAGAAAGCCGCAGCCCTCATGAGATTGAAGATCGAGCCCATGGAAATTGGAATGGACTTAAAGGCGGTATGGGAGAACGGTATGGTCTACCCATATGAGATACTCCATATCGACGCTCAGGAAACGTTGGACAAGCTCGCAAGCGCACATCAGAAGGCATTCAACCTAGCATATAACGCTCAATATTTCACTAAAGACACAGTACTCCTACTCATGCAGGAAGCATTCAATAATGCAAGGAACCTAGCATTTAATTCAGAAGTCATCAACAAGGAGACAGTCGAATACTTCATATCAAAAGCAGGCGCGCAAGCAGCAGCACTCAAATCATGCCTTCCAGAAGACTTGAAGGTCGAGGAAAAACCGAATAAAGAAGACAAGCCAGAAGCAGATACACCAGACAGTGACGACAAGGGACCAGATAAAGAAGACAAAAAAGAAGAAGCTGGAAAGAAGGAAGAAGAAAAATTAGAAGAGAAGAAGGAAAAAGAGAAAAAACCTGAAGAAAAACCAGCAGAAGAAAAGAAAGAAAAGGCAACAGAAGAGAAAACTGAAGAAAAGCCTGCTGAAACCAAAGAGAAAAAAGATTAAAAAAAACCTGCTAATCCACTATTTATTAAGTTTTTATCCTTATCCTACGGTTTAATTATTTAGACTATGACTAGGGGACAAGCCGCTAAACTAATGGAAGGAAAAGAACCGCTGATAGCTCAAAGGACAAGATCTGGAAGAACATCTAAGACATATGTCACAGACAGTATGCTTAAAGACATGGACAAGCTTGTAAAAAGCCTGCAAATAGAGGCAAGATACAGATAACATTAGTAAACTCGTATCTCAGTCTGCATTCCAGGTTCTCTAGGACGCATCTTCTCAATCTCATTAGCCTTCCTAGCAAGATGAATGGCATCAAAAATAGATATGAAGGTTATGCAAAACGTAGCGAAGAATGCAAGGATGATATTCGATTCAAGAAGAGAGAAAGCAAATATAGACAATAAGATGAAAAAAACACCACGTAAAACCCTTCCAACATATATTTGTCCCAATCCAACCATGATGAAAGACAATAATCCTGCAAGCCAAGGCTTCTTCATGGAGATTAATTAAGGCTATATCATTATATAAACAACAATGGAAATCAAGATAGACTTGAGAAAAAGCATACCAGAAAACGCAAAGACATATTATGAACGGTCAAAGAAGGCAAAGAAGAAGATACCAGGCCTAAAAAAAGCTATAGAATCAACGAGGGAAAAACTGGATGCTGTGAAAGAAAAGGAAGAGATCCCAGAGGAACCAAAGATAAAGAAGAAACAGAAGAAGAAATGGTATGAGGGATACAGATGGTTCACTTCAAGCGATGGATTTCTTGTATTAGGCGGTAAAGACGCTTCAACCAATGAGACACTCGTAAAAAAGCATCTTGAACCAAACGACCTAGTATTCCATGCAGAGATACAAGGGGCTCCATTCTTCATCGTTAAAAACCCTGAGGCCAAAGAAATCCCAGATACAACAATAAATGAAGCTTCCCAGGCCGCAGCATCATATAGCAAAGCATGGAGCATGGGTATGGGATCGGCAAACGTATACTATATAAAACCTGACCAGGTTTCTAAAACACCACCATCTGGAGAATACCTTCCAAAAGGAGCCTTCATGATATATGGAAAGAAAAACTGGGTTAGAGACGTTGAATTAAAACTAGCGATAGGATTCATATTTAACGAAGAGGTTGAAGTCACTGGAGGGCCGATTACTTCAGTATCTTCAAAAACCAGTTATTACTCGGTTTTTGGAGTAGGTGACGTAAAATCAAAGAGGCTTTCAGAAGAGATAAAAAAAGAGGTTGCAAGAAAAACAACTGCAGAGGATGGACGACTGCTAAAAAAAACAGGGATAGATGATATTCAAAGATGGATCCCCTCAGGAAAAGGTAGGTTAATTAAGGGATAAGACAATAATAGTAATGGGGTGGAGCTATTGCTTCGGGGTAGTGGAAAAAAAGAAGAAAAACTGTTAAAAAAACGAGTAGTTGTAGAAGATAACCTCATCAAATATAGCTTTGACTTGACATATGAGGATAGTAGTAACCTGAGAGAATATATTTATCAGATAGCAAAGACCATATCAGACAAGGGACAAGTTATAAAAGAGATAAACTGCACACCGGTTGAATAAACATCAGGACTTCCTTCTGGTAGAACGTTTCTTATCCTGTAACAATTCTCCGAAAGAAGAGAAGATGAATGCTATAGGAAAAAGCAGTATAAGAAGAGTACTTGAAGCAAGAAGGATCGTCACGACAAACCTGAAGAATCCCTGAATACCCTCTGCAATATACCATTCCAACCCCCCAATCAACAACTGTTCTTCAGACAAAAAGAGCATAAGCCACAGGAATAAGAGGGTGAAAAGCGTACTCAACGGATTCTTATAAATCATCTCAAAAGACCCCTTGAAATCATAGCTTGATGGTGCAGCACCAAGTGCGAAACACATCTGCAAATAAAGTAGGATATAAGAGAAAAAATCAGTATAATCCATGCTTAAAAGAGATGATATGAGACTTGACGCAGTCATTATGAAAGCGTCGATAAACTGGTCTGGAACATCAAAACCAATAGAATCCACTACATATGCAAGATCCCCGCCAAGGATATAATTGATTAAAACCATCAATGTCCCACACCCAAAAAACGGGGCGAAAGCAATAGCATACTCACGTAAAACAGACCACTTATCCATAGGAGTCCTATAGCTCACACATCCAAGCATACCAGTCCTCGGATTAGGCTTAAACAATGATAATCCAGTGATATAACAGCCAGAGAAAAAAGCGACAATGAAATGGGAGAGCTCATGGAGGATAGTACCAGGAGCAATGAATAATGTGAACCATTCAGAGCCAAAAGTCATACGCTTAATGATATAAAACTCAATCATGTCGGAAAGAAACACTTGTAAAGCAAATAACAAGGGTATGAAAGATGCATATGGTCGGATAGTATAATCTTCAAGATAAATCCAGAGTAGATAAGATAATATCACCAACAATAATACTGTCGTAGTCCTATTTGACAAACCAAAAGCCATTTTTGTTTTAGTATAGTCTAACATTAATGATTAAACTCAAAAAAAGAAAAATCAAATGAGAATATGGATATCAACGAGAGGATAAAGGAGATCGAGGACGAGATCGAGAAAACACCCTATAACAAGGCTAGCCAACAGCATATTGGAAAACTCAAAGCCAAACTCTCCCACCTCAGGGAAAAGCTGATCAAAGCATCCTCTAAAAAGGGTTCTGGCGTAGGATTCGGTGTGAAAAAGACAGGGCATGCAACAGCCATACTCATTGGACTGCCTTCAGTCGGAAAATCCACACTCCTTAATAGGATCACAAACGCCCAGTCAGAGGTTGGAAGCTATGATTTCACAACCCTTGACGTCGTCCCAGGAATGTTACAGCATAAAGACTTGAATGTGCAGATACTTGATCTTCCCGGGATCATTGTAGGCGCATCAAGGGGAAAGGGCAGGGGTAGGGAGGTCCTATCAATGGTCAGAAACACCGACCTCATAATCATAATGTTGGATATTTTCAGAACCGACGTACTAGAAGCCATCAAAAAGGAATTATACGGTGTTGGAGTAAGACTAGATCAAAAACCACCCAATGTAAGCATTAAAAAGATGCTAAAAGGGGGGGTAACACTCACGACAACCATAAAGAATCCAAAGCTCGATATTGAAGAGGCAAGAGCAGTCCTAAATGAATACGGTATTCATAATGCAGATGTGACACTAAGACAAAACATTGATGTGGATCAATTCATCGATGCAGGCCTGGGTAACAGGGAATACAAACACTAAATACAACTATAAAATAAAAACCAAATCCAAAATAAACGAAACAAAAACAACAAAAAAAAGAAGAAAAAAGACTTCCCATTCAAACACATACCCATGTCTGCTGATAAGGACCCTGACCTTGAACACATAAAGGATGAGATAGTGAAGAAGATCGATGTAATGAGGATATTCCTAAAGCCACAAGGTGAAAAACCAGACCTGGACGAACCGCTCATAATAAAGACTGGATCAACTGTAAAAGACTTATGCAAATCACTTCATCATGATTTCCTAAAGGATTTCAGATACGCACTCCTATGGGGCGATTATGCAAAACATGAAGGACAACACATAGGATTAAAACACAAACTCCACGACGGAGACATCGTCTCAATAATAAAAAAAATAGGATAAACAAGACATATATAATAAAAAAACGCATAGTTTAGTGAATAGTTATGAGAATATATCCCGCACTACTATTGATAACAGCGATAATACTTGTCTCAGGTTGCCTATGCTGTACAGGCGGTAGTGACGATAAGGAACCAGTTGGCGGGAACGAGGCTAGGTGTCAGGTCCCGTACATGGAGTTTGCAGATGCTTGTTGTCTTGATGCGAATGCGAACAGGATCTGTGATACTGATGAGGCAACAACCACGTTGAAGGCGGCTACGACCACGCTAGCGGCGGTAACGACCACACAGCAGCCCGTCCCGGAGACGACGATAACTATCATGGAGTCGACTACGACTCTAGCTCCTACAACAACGTTAAAGGCTATTAGAGGTTGTGTTGAGAAGGCGGGTTATGATCCTGACCAGGTGATCTTCGTCTATGCGAATACTTGCGGTAGGAAGTATTTGGGGGATGTTTCGAATTATGAGTCGCGTAAGGGAGTGAAGATCACGCGATTGGACATATCTCCACCACAAAAACCAGGGGAAACAGAGGTGTTAGAGTGCTTTTATGGTAAAGCCCATAAAGGCAATACGCATATAATATATAGTTGTCCTAAGTTCCTCTGCCCGATAACAGGAGATATGTACGAGTATAGGGCGGGAATGTTCTCTTCGAAACTGGCTGGATTCGTGAAGAAATGTGTATAAGACCAAGGATTAGAGGGAGAATTAGTTATTTGGTTGTTATTTTCCCAGTACTCTCACTATGTACGGCTTTTTAAACACGGTTTCGAATTATCTATCATGGTAGAGCGCGTTGATGTTGGCTTAGACAAGTCTAGGCTTTATCCTCTTATTCTAGTTGATGTCGCTGGGGAGATAACGGGTACTACAAGACTGCACAAGCTAATGTTCATCCTACAACAGGAGTACCAAGTTCCCATACTCCAGAAATTCATCAAGTACCATTATGGGCCGTTCTCATCAGAGTTGAGGGAGGATATGAATTTTTTCATTGAAAACGGCTTAATCGAGCAGTATTCCGAGGATCTGGGCGAGGATATGGATGGATTCCCTGTTAACAGGACGAATTATAGGATATCTAATAAGGGGAAAGAGATTGTCGTGAAGTCTTTCTCAAATGAGGAACGGAAGCCTTTTATGAAAGTGGTTGATGAATGGGGATCTAAGCCATTAAAGGAATTGATAAAACACGCTAAGTCCTTAATCAGCTAGGTTTAAAATTGAATCCAAAACTTCTTGAAGAACAGTTACATCATTTTTCTGGAAAAATTGAGGAACTTGACATTGGCGATAAAAAACTGTATTTTATCGCCGATGATGTCGGGGATGAGAGGGCTGAGTATCTGAGATTGATAGGTAAGGATCGATTAAATGCAATAACCGACTCCATGATCAGGGACAACAGGTTTAGGGATTTTATGCTCGTGAACCTGCAGAACATATTTCGATATCTTAGAAAGTCGAATATTGGACCCAGGAATTTTAAGTATTCCTGTATTATTGACAAACAGGAGGGTGAGGGAATATATGAGGTGACAACGCCAGATTATATTGGATTTATCGATGGTGATGTAGAGGAGTCTGTGCTCGAATGGTCTAATCCCCAGATGATAGATTTTATCAGAGATTTTGGAATTCAATTCCAGAGGGATATAAGTATCCTTAGATATGGTAACCAATACCAGACTGACAGGATCAGCATAAAGAAGGACATAATAGACCAAGTGGAGAAATTAACTGGAGTATGTGGTTTTTCATCTGACAAAATATTCCTATCAGATAGGGTCGCTCTTATCAGAGATTCTTTTCAAAATGAAAAATCGAGGACATTCCTCTCAGCATGGCAGTTGAATATATTCTTCGAGCAGTTTATTGCAAAATTTATCGAAACGAACACTACTGCAAAATGCATTACAAACAAGAATATCTGCATACTTCCAACCAAAAAAACAGTGAAAGACGAGGAATATACCAATGGTTATCTGGAATTAGATGTCATAGGCTATGACGAAAAAGAAAGTGAACTATTCGTAATAGAATGCAAAAACGGGAATATAGGCGAATCCGAGGTCTCAAAATTCCTCGGTAGAACCAGATTAATAGAGTCCACATATGATATAGTTATAGATAAGAAGATAATCATTGGAACCCGATATCTAGATCGGTTTTTCACCCCAATCAAACCAGGTATATCAATACTCGACATCCACTGGTTCGACCAAAAAGATTACAACACGAAATGTTATAAAGAATTCAAGAATTACTTAAAAAACTAATGATTAATATAAAAACGCGCCTTCTATGCCCGACAACCGGAAAGGTAGAGGAAGTCGATGGTAGAAGGCCTGTAGCATCCCAGATGGGTGGATTCGTGAACAAATGCGTATAGGATGCTGACAGACTTATTATGAACTTAATCCTCGAAACTAGCCTGGCTTAACTTAAATTGTTTAGAAGCCATACTATATAGCGGAGTGGTAGAAGATGTACAAACAAATCGCGATTATATTTGTTATAGGATTGTTTTCAGGCTGTATTTGCTGTAGTAGCCTTGGGATCGGGGTGGATGATGTAAGCTGTCCTGAAGGAACGGTCTTAGTAGGGGAGATATGTTGTATTGACGCTGATGAAAATAGTATCTGTGATGAAACAGAGCAGACAACGACCACAACAACTGTTTCGACAACGACGTCCACTTCAACGACAACTACTACAACTGGCACGACCACAACAACACAATCCACTTCCACGACGCTTTACGTGACTAGATGTGTAAGGCAATTCCAGGTGAGGGCGGGTGAAGTCGTATTCCTATATGATTTCAGGTCACATGCATCTCTTGTCAACACAGTCAACCATATTGGATTAAGATTCGAGAAACTAGACTTGTCCTTCAAATCAGCAAGAGAAAAAAGCATTTTAAAATGCTTCAATATCGAGCCTTATTCAGAAATACCCCTCGCAATGTTCCTATGCGCTGAGAACAATGAGAGAATGATAATCGAAAAAGGCAAGTTCCAGGGAGCAAGCGAAAAGATCAGAGAATTCTATTTTGGATGTCAGAACG
Organism: uncultured archaeon; assembly: GCA_964423225.1. GTDB lineage: Archaea > Altiarchaeota > Altiarchaeia > IMC4 > SCGC-AAA252-I15 > CAYREE01. The sequence continues at coordinate 41,585 of CAYREE010000001.1, forward strand.
CACTAGATGAAAGATGAGTGATGTAGTAGAAATCGATTTGGATGGTAAGAAAGTATATATCGTGGGTACAGCACACGTATCCGATGAGAGCGTTAAACAAGTAGAAGAAACCATTAAGAAGGTTAAACCAGAAGCAGTTGCAGTAGAATTATGCGAACACAGGTACAAGGCTCTCAAAGAAGAGAAGAAATGGGATGAGACAGAGATAACCGAGGTCATAAAATCCGGGAAAACCTATCTCTTCCTCATCCAGATACTTATGGCAAATTTCCAGCGGCAGATAGGAGACAAAGTCGGGATCAAACCCGGCTCAGAAATGTTAAAAGCCATCCAGATAAGCGAAGAAAACAATGCAAAAGTCGAATTAGTCGACAGAGACATCTCAGTCACATTAAAGCGTGCAATAAGCCAGATAACCGCGAAAGAAAAGTTAAAACTCTTATACGGATTCCTAAATGACATATTCGATAAAGAAGAGATCGATGAAGAACTAATTGAAAAACTCAAGGAAAAAGACATGCTCAGCGAACTAATGGAAGAGCTTTCAATAGAGACTCCATCGTTAAAGAGAGTATTAGTTGATGAACGCGACGAGTATATGGCATTACGAATCGCATCCATTGAAGCTGAAAAAATCGTTGTCGTAGTTGGTGCAGGCCACGTAGATGGTTTAACAAATAATCTTGAGGCATTAAAGGATGTTGTTATAGTCAAATACGCTAATGGAGTGGATGAGCTGATGCATATAGAGAAAAAAAAGAGTATGATCAGCTATCTAGGATATGCAATCCCACTGCTTTTTCTTGTGATAATAGGCTGGGGATTCACCAACCACGGGACCGACGTAACCTACACGATGCTCAAACAATGGTTCCTGATAAACGGGACCTTATCCGCGCTTGGAACAGCACTCGCCCTAGGGCATCCACTAACAATCCTCACCGCATTCATCGCAGCACCATTCACATCATTGAATCCCACGATTGCGGCAGGATGGGTTGCAAGCATAGTGGAATTCAAGATGCGGAAACCACGTGTAAAAGACTTCAAAGACCTGCTTAAACTAAATAGGGTTGGAGACTACTGGAAAAACCGTGTCACAAGAATACTCTTAGTAATAGTATTTGCAAATATCGGCTCAAGCCTAGGAACATTCATAGCACTACCATACCTAATAAGCCTGATATAGTTTATAATAAAAACGCATTCAATATACTAATAATGAGGTTATTCAGCGTCATAGGCCATCCGATCAGTCATAGCATGTCGCCGGTTATGCATAATGCTGCATTCAAGCATCTTAACTTGAATTTCAGGTATGAGACAGTTGACGTGCTGCCTGAAACACTGCGAGAATTCATGACTACTGTAAGATACACTTATGCAGGACTGAATGTAACCATCCCCCACAAGGTTTCCGTTATCGACCATCTTGACGAGCTGAGTAAGGAGGCTGAATTAATAGGTGCAGTCAACACTGTAAAATGCGGTGAGAAACTAGTCGGATATAATACTGATGGAGTAGGCTGTGTTAGAGCATTAGCCGAGGCAGGAGTTAATGTAAAGGATAAGAATATCCTGATAATAGGTACTGGTGGTGCAGGACGTGCCATCGCATTCCAACTTTCGCTAGAAGGTGCTAACCTCAGTTTGTCTGACTTGAGGAAGGAAAGTGCTGAACACTTATCAAAGGATATCAGATCCAAGGTTGGATGCGACGTGGATGTAGTGGAATCTAACGCTAATAAGTTGGCTGAAGCACTTAAGGAAGCGGACGTATTCATCAATTCAACACCAGTCGGAATGTCTCCGAATGTGTCAGAATCCATTATCGAAGCCGCACTACTACCAAACGATATCGCAGTCATGGACCTTGTATACAATCCACTAGAGACAAAATTGCTAAGATTAGCCAGTGAACGAGGTTGCAAGACTATAGGAGGCCTTGGAATGCTCGTACACCAGGGTGCAGAATCATTGAGGATATGGCTTGATATAGAGCCTCCAGTAGACATTATGAGGAAGGCTGCATTAGAAAAACTTAGGAATCCATAGTATTTGCTTTAAACAATCTTTTTTAAAAGTCTGGCTAGATTCTGTTTTAATAATTCTAGGATATTCAATTGAATAGATGAAAGTTCGTCAAGATCAGCTTGTAGAATATCCTTGCCATCAACATGTTTTTTAACAATAGCCTTGAGCTTTGATTCATATGACATATCAAGATCCAATACTTCTACAGTGAATACTTCGTTAAGCCTATCAGAAAGTTCGTTAATAATAGATAATGGCATCGTTCCGAGATCTTCCCTATCCACTAATCCTAGATAAGAAAGTATATTCACAGTATTTCCAGTCTTACACAGATACATTCTACATATCTTTGGCTGTAACCCAGCTTTAAAGAGTATGCAATCACCATCATCAAGAAAAATACATGCAGTCGAATCCTTACTAGTCCAAAGCTTCTCCCCAGCCTTTGGGATTGGAATGTCATCACACATTGCATAAGGTAAGAACTGTCCAGGATCTACAGTTGTACAATAGACGAAACTCCCCTCATCGTCCTCAAGGAAAAAATCATCGTTTTCATTAAGTTTTTCAAAAAGCGTGCTATCAATAGAGTCGGCCCTCACTTTCCTCAAAGGATTATTCAATCCATTCGATGATGCAAATTCAAAAACTTTATCAACAAGACGAGTCTCGATAGGCACGCCTACCGCAGAAACAGGATTAAAATAACAGCAAGACTTACAAGACTCTATATGACAGGTTGGATAGTATACTATGTCCCGTACAAGCGAATCCATCATCAATCGCTTGTTAAGTATTAGATCAGATACACTCTTCTCCTTAAATCCCCTGCCATTTGGATCAATCTTGCCTTGGCTGACCAACCAGTCTAGAAGATCTATCTTCTGTTTTATGAAGAGCCTCACATTTATTTCTTTTTCTTCCGAAATCCTGCCTTAGCCCTAACGATATTATCAACCTCTTTGAATGATTTACCATGTTTTAAAGCAATCCTATGCAAGTCGTCGAACTCTGGCTTGAATCCAGTGTCTGAATATTTGACCGCAGCCTCCTCGATGACACCATTAATATCAACTTTAAGAACTCCTATCTCTCTTACAGATTCTATCCTATCTAATACCGGTTGGACTCGAACTCCTAGAGAACCAGTCTCACCCATAATGATCTTGGCATGCGCTTCCGGATCTTCTGTGAGGACACGAACAAGGAATCCAAACCTGCCCTTCTTCATCATGCAGGGTATGATATGAACATCTAATGCACCCATTTTCATGAGCCTTTCAGACATAAAGGAAAGACATTCAGGAGTAACATCATCAACATTTGTCTCAAGAATGCATTTATCACTCACCATGTGAGCAGATAAGACATTAGGATACTCAAGATCCATAGTACCAGCACCATGCGAAACAGTGCCATCAGGTATGCTTCCCACACAGTTTCTACCTACCACAGACAATATTGCTACTCCAGTAGGCGTAGTAATCTCCCTGTCTGATACTATTCTGATAGGAAGCTTAGATGTCTTTATGATCTCCATTGTCGCAGGAGCGATATCGCCAACAGATATTGGAGTGTAACACAATCCCTCATCTATCACACCAAGAGACTCTAATGCTAGAGAAGTGGCCACAGCATCAACAACTATGTCGACAGCCTCATGAAGATGCACTTTCTTCAAAGGCACTTTATGAGCCTTTGATTCCGCGATAGCCAACTCCTTAAGGACTGCAAGAGATGTCTTTAGAACTTTCTCTGATAATTTAAGGGACTTCATTGATTTCTGAAGATCTACATAATCCCTTGAAGATGGCTTATAATTGACATCGAATCTCAATGCGGAAACACTCTTCTTCTTAACAGGTTTAAAACCTACTTTCGCAATCGGGCGCAGTGTAGATATGATCTTATCCTTATCAGCACCTAATCCAGCCAAAGCAGCGACAATCATGTCTCCTGCAACACCACGGTCACAATCAAGATAGATCATTCTATTGTATCAAATAAAGGCTTAGCCTCCAAAAACCTCAAATCATTTGGACACGCTTCTAAAAGCATGTTAAACTCTACTTTTGCCTTATTGAAATCCTCGGTGAAGTAATACATCAATGCAAGATTATAACGTGCCTCATGCAGGTTTGGCTTGATCTCAAGTGCCTTCTTATAAGCCCTTATAGCAAGCTCCACATTAGTTAGGTCATCTGCCAACACTTCATCCTCAGTATGATGGACTCCAAGATTATAATAAGTATAAGGATTCTCAGGATCCAATAGAAGTGATTGTTGTAGAATGGTTTCTGCAATATCATAATGTCCTGAACCATATTCCATTTGCCCTGCGAAATGAGTGAGTCTTTCAGCCATAAGCTTTTTATCTACAACTTGCTCTGAAAGCTTCAATGCCTCGATCACTTTCCGCTCACCCAATAGCTTCATAACTTCATCTACTTCAGCCATCTTTTATCGTACAATCTGATACGCCAATACTGCAGCACCATACCCATTATCAATGTTAACAACTGCAACTGGCGTACATGAGTTAAGCATCGTGTATAATGCTGCTTTACCCCCTTTACCAACCCCATACCCGATTGATGTTGGAACTCCTATTACCGGCACGTCAACAAGACCAGATACAACTGATGGAAGCGCTCCCTCCATGCCTGCAACAACTATCAATGCTTTAGCATCCTTCATCTCGTTTAATGCAGGATATAATCGGTGAATGCCTGCAACCCCCACATCATAGCTTTTTATGACCTTACATCCGAGTTGTTCTGCTACAATTCTTGCCTCCTCTGCAATTATGATGTCTGATGTCCCTGCAGTTATTACACCTATCGTGCCATTCACCCGTATTTTATGGTCTTTCTTACGAGCGATTAATACCCTGCCCTTATCATAGTATTCGACCTCCACATCCTCTATCTTCAACTCGTTTTTAAAAAAGGATGCCTTCTTCTCATCTACTTTAGTGGCTATAAACCGTCCTAGTTTCTCTATGAATTCACCAGCAATCAATAGAAGATCTTCTGTAGACTTGAATTCACCATATACTACTTCAGGTATTCCACACCGTTCCGGTCTTTCAAAATCAGGTGTGACAATCTTCACCATAGTAGGTCACCTATCTGTCTTAACTCATTTACCGTCAACTGTCCTGGAGCAACCTCTTTCCCCTTTTCTGCACAACCAAATGTGAGATATGCTCCAAGGGAGGGTGCTATTACCCTTGATAAGCTGCCTTTCTCACCCATTGACAATGCGATTATATCAGGCATAATATCTATTTCAGATATTGCCTGCATCATATGTAATACATCACTTGCATCTACCGCCATATATGATATCTTGACTATGTCTGCTCCAGCCTCTGCCTCCAATTTTAGGATGTCCTTTATGTCTTGGATGCTTGGAGTCTTTTCAAAATCATGGTGTGCTATGATAACTCTAACACCAGCTTCCTTAGCTCTTTTGATAAATCCGTCGCGGACTACAGGCTCAGCCTTCAATTCTATGCTAACGTATTTTGAAAATTCAAGGCAGGATTCAAGAAGCATTATCCTATCTTTCTCGCTTCCCGTGTATTTACCTCCCTCATACTCTGGCATACAGGTGATCATCAATGGCTTTTCTATCCCAGATAGTTTTTTTATATCAGAGGTATCTTTCAGAAAGTCTAAGCGGACTTCCACGATATCACAGGCTAAATCCTTCCTATTTGCAGTCTCAACTGCCTCATCCAAACTGTCTACTGCGATAGACAGGCATATCAACGCCATCTTATCAAACCTGGTAAAGATATGTATTATTAAAATATTAGTACTCGATTAAAACGCATTATATACAGAATATACTCAAGTTTTCATTAAATACATCTAATAAGAGAATGTGCAGATAATCAATTTGAAGAAGGGAAAGATGCTAAGCGATGATGCAGGGCTTAGAAGATCCTTCACTGGAAGACTATTAGGTCTTATGTTCCAGGGTAAGAAAGACATCGTCTTAGAAGCTATGAAGGAGGGTGTTAAAGAGTCCACGATTCACATGATGTTCATGCGTTATCCTATCGATGTTGTATGGACTGATTCCCATCTGAATGTTGTTGACGTTAAGAAGAATGTGCCTGCATTCAATCCTTTCAACCCTAAAACATGGCGGTTACATGGACCAAAAAAACCTGCATTATACATACTAGAGTTCGGAAAAGGAGATATATTAGATACCGAGATCGGTGATGTAATCGAGTTTATCGACTAGCATACAATTTCTTGCCGACAAGATAGACAATACAGGTTATCGTTGACAATCCGAACACCAAGACAGCAAGCAGCTGTAATGAAGGGAATGACGATGATGATTCCGCTTCATATACAACATTAGAAACAGAGGGTTTCTTCGCTGGTGGTTGAAATACTCCAGGTTCAGTATTATCAGTAGGTTCAGTATTATCAGGATTTTCCTCCTTCAATACGTTCTCATCTTCCAAAGTTGTATCACTTGAATCCACATCTGCTTTATACGTTTGTCTATTCCGAGTACCATCTGAAGGTGAAAGACCCTTATTAACCGATGGAACATCTCCCTCAGAGTCCGGGATGAATCCAAGATTAGATGGAGTATTTCCGATATTCTTTTCATTGGATCCAGGAGTTCGAGAGTTACTACCCTCCTCTTGGACGATGCTTTGGGTTTGCTTATCTGCCCCACCTGATGTCGGAACACTATCTGCAACCGGTGTTGTAGAACCATAAAGATCATCTTGTGATAGCATCTCGCTTGCTGGAGCCATCATCTTAGACGCAACCATCGGAGAACCAATACTATAAAGGTTCGCTTGAAAACTAATTAAGGATGCGCAAAGCATCAAGACACTAATACCAAGTAAAACCCATACCTTAGTCTCATAAGGACTAACAATACTCCTACCCTTCTCAGTCAACTTATAATACTTCCACTTCGTACCCCTATCAATATGCTCGATAAGGCCTGCATGCACAAGCTTGTCAATATGCTCTTTGATTGTTGAAGGACTCATCTCCATTTCTTGCGCAAGATCTGTGAGAGTCTTCTTCCTCTTGTCTAACTTCTTTAGTATCTCAACCCTAGTGTCTGCTGCAAGCACCTTGAAAGTCTCCCTGTCAAGAGTGATCTGATCTTTCACATCAAACCCCCCTGATTATCAATGAGGTCATTATTTACCAGATTATCGTCGGAACCTGAATCAAGAATAACTTCCATTTTTACAACAAGACATGAATCATACTCGTCATTACTCTTCCAAACACATTTCCCATCAACACAACCACATTCTGTAAGTGATAGACACTCATATTCAGGCCGCATCTCACATGTTGTTACTAGTTCCCGCTCTGGATCCTTGACAGCACACACCTGACTTGAACAGCCTTGTGGAATACAATTAGAGTCAGAACTACATTCGGGTTTTAATGTTGTTAAAGTCGATCTTACTGTAGAAGGTATAGTAGAGAGTGTTGTGGATGTTGATGTGGATTCGGAACTGATGCATCCTGAAGAATACATGAAAAAAGACACGGTGGTTAATATGATTATGATGTTGATAAATTCCCTCATAAGTAATACTTTGAGGCCATATTTAAAGCAGTTTCTATTTGGTTCGGTCTAGGCCGAAAGATGCTATTCCTCTACCATACCCCGTATTTTACCTGATTGCTTCTTTAAAACATTCACACCATCCATGCTGATAGTATAATCAATTGTTAACCATACATTGTAGAGCGTGTCAGGTATCTTTAATGTGCATTCTGATGCTGTGAGACTGATTATTTCACCGGGATTAATCCAGCCAGTATTACTATAGTCTTTACCCAAGCATATTGCAGGATCCAAGGTATCATTTAACACATAATTATTGATCCTGACAGGATCTTTAAATTTATTTGTGAGAGTGATAGTGAAGTTCCCATCTGACGTTAGCTTCCAGGTATTGCATCCTGGAGACAATCCACCCCACTTTATATGCCAACAATCGCTTTCTGCCTCACGCCTGCATAAACCTATACAATATCTAACATTGGAATGGCAACAATATCCAGCATTCAGTACATACCCCCTACAATCACAATAAGTGTATTTATAACCACCCAGATTACCTTCATAGTAGGTAGAAACCTTAGGCAATATTATATAGACCATTAATATGATGATTATCGGCCACTTCAGCGACCATCCTTCAACAATTAGACAACTTACAATATAGGCAAAAACAAGGTTTAATACAATAGATCCGAGTTCTGAATGTACATTGATGAATGGAAGGGCCATCAAACTAGTGGTAAGAACCGGATAATACCATAAAAACACTGCCAAAAACAAGTATAATACAAACTTTGTCCTTGTTGGTTTGAAAATCGACGTCATGAATTTTGCCCCCCACTAAGTGATTATATGATTCTCTTTTGATAAACCTATACTCCCATTCCCATCTTCTTCATCATTCTTTCCATCTTTCTAGTGCCGCCCATACCCTTCATCATCTTCTTCATCCGTTTATAATAATTTAATAGCTCGCGCACATCCTCAGGGCTTGTGCCACTGCCTTTAGCTATGCGATCAACACGCTTGCGTTTAATAATCATGGGATCATCAAGCTCGTCACTTGTCATAGAATCCATTATAACACGATAAATATCCAACTTCTCCTCCTGTAAGTCCATTAAATCCTTGGGTATCTTCGCCTGAAAGGGAAGCATCTCCATAAGCTTGCTCATAGAACCCATATTGCTCATCTGCTCAAGCTGCTGATAAAGATCCCTCAAGCTAAACTGGCCCTTCATCATCCTCTTAGCTATCTCTTCGTCTAATTCAACTTCCTTAGCCTTTTCAAGAAGTCCTTCCAAGTCTCCCATCCCAAGAAGCCGGGATACGAACCGTGTAGGATCGAATATTTCAAGATCATCTATGTGTTCTCCAGTACCGATAAAATTTAGTGGCGAATCAGTTTCTGCGCATGCTGCAAGAGAACCACCACCTTTTGCACTACCATCAAGCTTTGATACAATTAATCCGTCAATACTACATGCTTCCTGGAATGCTTTAGCCTGATCGCCTGCAACCTGTCCGATAGTCCCATCCAGTACAAGCAAGACTTTTTCAGGACTGAATTTCTTATAAACCTTGTTAATATCGGCCATCAAGCCCTTATTCAACTTATGACGACCCTCAGAATCGATTATAATAACGCCCTCATTCTTGAAATGTTTTAAACCCCTCTGGACAATCTTGATCGTATCCTTCTCCTCATTTTCCCCGTAAAAGGGTACGTGAATCTCCTCAGACAACTGCTTTAACTGATCATAGGCTGCAGGTCTAAACGTATCTGCACAGATAAGCTTTGTATTCAAACCCTTTTTTTTATAAAATTTGGCGAGTTTGGCTGCTGTTGTAGTCTTGCCTGATCCCTGGACGCCGACAAGAAGGATCTTATCTCCTTCTGTAACATCCATCTCTCCGCCGACACCCAGAAGGTTGACTAGTTCATCATAAGTGATCTTTATCAGGTTTTCAGTCCGGTTAAGCATGCCTGGCGGCGTCTCTAACAAGCCACGCTCCTCTATCCGTTTAGATAATTCTAGGACTAGTTTAACATTAACATCAGCTGAAAGAAGAGCCTTCTGAATATCCTTAGTATATTCTTTGATAGTCTTCTTGTCTATGACAACTGCTTTTCTAAGCGTCTTGACAGCATCGGTCAAACCATCCTTGAGTTTCTCAAAAGCCATTTTAAGGAGTATGAATATTGGACGTTCTAAATATATAGATATAATGTGTATTTGAAGGATATCTATAGGTATTACGTCTAAAAGGCGGGATTATCACAGACTTATCCTAGTATTGCCCCCCAGGTTTGGTGGTTGAATATCATCTATTTTAAGCCGTTCAGTCTTAGGTATTGGTGGTGTGTATTGAATGATCTAACACAAAATTGCCTAGGGATGCTCCCTTATCATCTTTTAACTGGATATCGTGATATCCCATGAGAAATAGTAGGATGCATCAGATTAAATGCTATGACAATTTAGCAGATCGACAGGTTCCCAGTACTGCATAATATTCTTGTGAGAGAATCCCGATCCTGTAGGTTACAATAGGCTTTTTCACCTACAACTATACAGGGAAACTCTGAAACACCATACACCTTCAACAATACATTTACTGAAGGAAGATCCAAGTCCGCGTCAAAGCTAAACACTGCAATCTCAGAGTCTATCCGCTGATTAAAATAATTCAATACATACGCCTGCTGGTCACAATATTCACAATCCTCTCCATTCCTATAGAAAAAGAGTATTTCAGTCTGTTTTAAATCGCATTTCCTCTTCAACTGTTTTAGTATCGAAAGATAAATTACTTCCTGACGATTGAACTTCTCCTTCTGAATCTGATAATATGGATCATCCAAGTATTCGCTCGTCAACTCGCGATAAGAATCGATTTTTTCCCCAAGCTTCCAAATCTTCGTGTCTAAAACTCCCAGCTGAGATTTCAATGCAATACAACTAATATTCTCGCCGTAAACAGTCATCAGCATGTTCAAGGCCTGTATCTCCTCAAATTCCTCGAGAATATCGGACATGCGCTCATCCAATGCATCTTCGCGAAGAGTATGCAGATATACATTCAATGAATACACGCTGACAAAAATCACCAAGGTTATGATAAATGCCTTGATGAATATTGAACCTTCTACCTCCACTTGATCTGCCTCCTTCGAAGAACAGTACAAAATGAATTAATCCAGAATATCTGATAAAACACGACAAAAAAAACATATCCAATAAAACCGAGGATATTCTCCCTCACCCGCCTTCCAAGAGTATTAAAACTAATTTTAGTAAGGATGATTGTAATCAATATCATTGTGAAAGCAAGAGTTGTGAATATATCAAGTAGTAATAAGTCTAGCTCATAGGTAAAACTAATATGAGACAAGTCAAAGTTTACTAACCATAAATAATTTATATTCTCTACAACCTTTGAAGAAAACAAGTAGACTGAATACATGAATAAAGACATGCCAAGAGTAATCAACGCGTAATTATAAGGTATGTAAAATCCGAAGAGCCCCATCTTCTTGTTGAAAATCATATTCTTATGCTGCCATACAGTCAACAGCGATCCAGAATACCATCTCTTACGCTGCTTGAATAAGGCCTTAAAATTTGATGGGACATTCGTTAACACACATGTAGCCAAACAGAATGTGAGTTTGTATCCTGCTTTCTGCATCCTAAATGCTATCTCCAAGTCTTCCACAATATTATCTTCGTCAAAACCGCCAAGCTTCTGAATAACTTCTTTTCGATAGATGCTAAACGGTCCTGGAGTTACATGCATTATCCCAAGAAATGAGAGGATCTTTAATGCTATTGATAATCCGACAACATATTCGACGTCAATGACTCTTTCAATGATATTAGTGGGTTTTCGGACGACCACGCGGACACTCACCGATCCCATCAATTCATCATCAAAATAACCCACAGTCTTAGATAGGATATCTGATCTAACAACACTATCACCGTCCATGCATGCGATCAATTCCCCGGAAGCGATTCTGATAGCCTCGTTCAAGCTTGCTGCCTTGCCCTTGTTTTCCAATCTATCGATGAATCTAACATGTAAGAATGGATTATCTTCAATAAAGCCTTTGATAAGCTTTCCTGAATTGTCAGTTGAACCATCATTGACAACTATTATCTCATAACAGTCATGTGGATAATCGATCTTTGAAAGTGATTCTAAAGCTGTGAGAATACCTGACTCCTCATTTAATACGGGAAGAATAATGCTTACCATAGGTAGATCGGTTTTTTTAAACCGATAGGAATTCAATTGTCTTCTTTTTTCAAAAAGGATAAGTAACATAGAGACTATGAAAAATGTCGACATAAACCAGACAGTCAAAACCATCGTCGAATAGATTATATTCATCTCAAATACGCCTTATTAGATAAGACAATCCAATTTATTAATAGAGTTTGTGTGATAAGCAAAGATGTCTAAAAAATCATTTGAGATAAAGCGTCAATTGATGCATATGACAGGAGGCATCATCATAAGCATCCTGGCATTATTCATAAAACCCGTCATCGGAGTTCTTGTCATATTCCCAGTAATTGGTGGGATAATCGTCTTTCTATCAATACCCCGGATGTTCCCGCAGATAAAAGCACATCATCACCTCCTCTATCACTTCGAAAGAAAAGAGGATTTAGAGAAATTCCCATACAAAGGCGCGATATTTTTCGGAATAGGCATCCTGTTCCCACTGATCCTGCTTCCAACAAAGCCGGCAGTAGCAGTGATATTGATACTAAGCGTTGGAGACGCCTTCTCCACGATGATAGGGAAAACCTCAAGGCTAAAAATCCATCAGGGAAAATCGATTGAAGGACTCGCAGCTTTCATCATATCAAGCATTATTGCTTCTTCAATGATAGTAGACATTAAAACCGCCCTAGTATTCTCAGTTACAGGCGGTATAATTGAATTATTCGCTAAGATAAACGACAATATAGCAATTCCAGCAGCATTGAGCATATTATATATCCTAATAGTCTAGATGAATCCAGATAGACTATCTGTTTTTTTCCCAGATATTCTTATGTCCCTCAAGCCTCTTGAACGGATTAGCCTCGTTGAAAAAAGGCAGTATGAAAAACAAGAGGGTAATTAGAAAGTAGGGGAAAAAGAAGATTATGGCGAAAAGCACTTTCAGATTAATCCGCCTCATCTTAACAGCAGCAAAAACATGATAAAATGTCGTGAGAATCCAGGAGGTTATGAAAATCGGGAATGTTGGCGGCATCTCCCAGATTCCAGTATATACGTTATAGATGAATTCTAATGTCCCAAGCTGGCTCGACCAACCGATAAAATACTTTACAACATAAATGTTCAGGTATACTCCTTTACTGATAAAATACTCGAAATACCCCCGTAATATCTGATATAAGGTTAGAGGTATTATCATGAATCCCTGAATGAAAAAATAGATTTGATTCGGCATCCCATACAAGCCAACCAAACCATGCTTTGGATTCAATAACATATCATTATGCTTCCTAATAACCTGGATAGTACCCCTACCCCATCTAATCCGCTGTTTTGCAATACCAAATAATGTTTGTGGAACATTCGTATACATCACAGCCTTAGACATAACGATACGATAACCCTTCTTCCTAATCCCAAGACCAATATCAAAATCCTCAGATAAAGTATCAATAGAAAATCCCCCAACCGCTTCAAGAGCCCTCCGCCTTACCGCGCAAAAACCAGGAAGCATATAATTAGTACCAATCTTGTCGAAAACATAACGCCACATAGAGCTTAAAGCATACTCAAAATCCTGATACCAGACAAGAGGATTCCTATTAGAGACAACAGAAATGATGCCAGAAACCGCCCCAACCCCCCCATCCTCAAAAGGCTCGGCCATACGCTTTAACGCGTCTTTATCAAGCTGTGAATCAGCATCCAGAAACAATATGACCTCGCCTGAAGATTCTGCTACACCCCGGTTTACAGCCATTGCCTTACCGACATGATCTGTTTCAACAAGCCTTAAATCCTTGTGTTTTTTAGCAAGTTTTTTTACGATATTACCAGTATCATCTTTTGATCCGTCATTTACAACCACAACATCTATTTTACCCGGATATCCTGAATCATAGACGCTTTCAATAGTCTCACCAATAACACTCGCCTCATCGTGTGCTGGAATAACAATAGAAAGATCAGGATGATATCCTTTCTTCAACTTTCGATCGGGGGCTAATGCTATCAGATTCCACGGTACGAATGTTATGATTGATATCGTGAAAATTAATCCGAGTACCTCATTTATCATCTTTAAGATTATTTGACAGAATGCCTATAGCTTGGTTGAATTAACTATTAAATTATCTTCCTTTGTTTTATTCTCACATATCGAAAGATGAGGTGAATATTCACATAAATTAGTGGTTAATCCTGTTTTATCCATTAAGCCACAATGAGTATTCCCTTCAATAACAAGACACGGTAATTTATCCACATTATATGCATCCATTAATGTCTTTACTGCTTGAACATCCCTATCAGCATCGAAGCTGAAGATGGTTAGCTCAGGATCAATCTGCTCGTTGATATATGAAAGGACAAAGCCCTGCTGACCACAACGCTTATCCTGCTTACAATTCCCATAGAAATAAAGAATGATCGTCTGATTGTATACACACTGCGCCCTAACCTTTGAGATCATGGAAAACTGTATTAGGGCACGCCGATTCAACCTGCGTTTTTCACGAAGATAAAACTCTTCCCCCCCAAAATCCTGGACAACCTCATAATACTCCTTTATCTTATTGTCAAGCTTCCAAAGACGCTGCTCAAGATAATTCAACTGTTTTATCAATGCATCACAAGAGGCATTATGCTCTTTTAGATGTTCCATCAGATAATACGAGCTCTCAATATCTTCAAAATCCTCTAAAACATCATCCATCTTAGATACCACGACTTCCTCCCTGTTCTCATCCATGATATTATTGGTATATTTCAATACCGAAAAAAGAAGGATGGTTAATATCCCAGCCGTCAAAAAAATCTTTACATTCCCGCTCTCCATTTTACCTCTTTTCCAAAAGCTACAAAATACATGCTCAAAACCCACATTATTTGATATGGGATGAAAAACAACATGAAACCGATAAAACCAGTGATATTATCACGTATCCTATGGCCAATACTCTTTAACGCAATATAGGATACTATTGCATTCAATGCCATTGGAGTCAAACCCAATAGATGATACATGCTAAGATAATTGAAATCCCATTCGAAATGCTTCTGCGCAAAAAGTACTTGTGAGACTATATCGAAGTCTATTAGATTCATATTAGACAATGCAATATTCGTATTAGACATGATAATCACCAGAAACGAGAATGAAAGCAGGCATGCAAGAATGGTTCCGCCATAATTGACTGGAATGAAATACATGCCAAAAGTACCAAGTCTAGGATTTAAAATAACGTCCCGATGCTTTAATATCGTCTGCATTGTACCAGTATACCATCTCTTACGCTGATAATAAAAATCCTTGAGAGTGGAGGGTACAACAGTGTAAGCAGTTGCTTGAGTGCATACTGCAATATTCATACCCTTCTTATTCATCCTGTATGCAAGCTCCATATCCTCGACAAGATTATCCTTGTCAAAGCCGCCTATCTCCAAGACGCGATCTTTAATATATATGCTGAACTGGCCGGGTGTCACAAACATACAGTTTAGGAAAGTCCAGATCTTATTGTAAAAAGCATTTGCAAGCGCATATTCGATGGCGATAACTTTTTGGATGATGTTTTTAGCATCCTTAACATAGATCGAGGCTGTTACAGCCGCAACATCCCTTCCTTGAAAATAAGGGAGTGTCCTATGTATGATATCAGGCTCGATGACAGTGTCTGCATCAATACAGGCAACATATTTCGTCTTAGCATGCTTGATACCCAGGTTCAATGCCTCAGCCTTTCCCTGGTTCGGATTGTTTTCAAGATATATGATCTTTCCCTCATCTGAAAACTCCTTGCATATCTCTCCAGTACGATCTTTCGACCCATCATTAACAACTATTATATCAAGCTTATCACTGGGATAATCCAGTTTTAAAGTGGATTCTATGGTATTAGCGATATTATCCTCCTCGTTATATGCGGGGATAATCACTGATACCGCTACGATATCCCCTGTTTTTCGAGGTAGTTGTTCATGAAACTCTCGTTTATTACGTATGAAAGTGACTAAAGACAACATAAAGAAGAATGTGAGTATGAACCATACAACATACAACAAGGTTAGATGTATTATAGACGTCATTTTAATTCAATAAGATCAATAATTGCCCTTATTGATAGGTACACCTCCTTTAATAATAATATGGTAGGATGATAAAAACGCGATATTTAAAAGCCCTATGGAAAAATCAGTCCTTGCCAATTGAGTCCTCAATAGCTTTTCTAATAATCTCAGAGCCTGAAATATTTTCACTCATCATACGATATTCCAATGCTTTTTCCCTAAAAGAATCATCATCCAGTAGAAGACGTATCTTATCGACTAGTTCATCAGCCTTAACTGAATAACTCATTTTAAAACCAAGCCCCCGATCCTGTACTACAGAGGCATTATTCTCCTGTTCATTATGTGAGATATCAGGAAATGATAATAATGGCACCCCAAGAGATAAACATTCCATAATAGTTGAATGTCCGCCACTTGTTATCACACAATCAGAAGCTTTGATGAAAGGCAGTGGATCATCAAGATATTGTTTTACAATAATATTATCAGGAAGGCATTGAAGCTCCTTCTCAGAAATACTGGGACCAAGAATAAACGTGTAATTAATCGATGGATCTATTTCTGCTGCCTCAACAACCTTTTCAAACGCTTTTTTCCTATATCCAAAACCACCCATCATCGACAATACATGGGGTCTGCCAAGGTTAATATCCTTTATCTCAGAATATTTATTACGTACTAGAGGACCAGTAAAAATACTCTTATCCCTAAGCCTTTGATGTGGATTCAAATTCCTACAACATATCGTATGTGGATCAGGATAGTCAGGTATGAATATGCCATCAGTCCTATTGAAGATATTCACATAGAATTTCTCTGCCATACCACCTAATACTCGGATTATCATACCATTATTTTGAAAGAATTGTCTCATATCAGTCTGATTAGAAGTTGCATAGACCGGGATTTTCTTCAGGATAGAGGCGATTATCCCAGTGTAATAAAGATCAGATATTACAATATCAGGATTGAATTCCTTAAGTATGCCTAATGTCCGGGGTGTTGATAGGATTTTCACATTTGTCACTGTAGACCTTATTGAACGCCCCATATCCAATCTACCAGCATCTCCTAAAAGCACGATTTCAGGCGATAAGACAGGTACTTTCCCACCTTCAGCTTCTAGAATATCCTTGGAATAACCATAACCAGCATAAATAACTTCATGTCCCTGGGCAACAAGATGTCGACCGATTGTAATGCACCGAGTCGTATGACCCAAACCTTCACCGCAGACAAATATCAATACACGCACGTAAGTTATATCATTTAACGAGAAAAAAAAGAGTGGTCTAATCCTTGATCATTACATTCCGTCTGTTTATCTCAAGTCTTCCCTCGACAAACAACTTGACAGCTTCAGAATAAATCTTATGTTCCTCTTCAAGTATGCGTAATGAAATAGTCGCCTCATCATCATCACCCAATATTTCAACTGCTTTTTGGATGATTATCGGACCATGATCAACTTTATCATCAACAAAGTGTACTGTGCATCCTGTGACCTTCACCCCATAATCCATTGCCTGTCTTTGAGCATGTAATCCTGGAAATGAGGGAAGTAATGCCGGATGTATATTCATCATCCTATCCTTGAATTCATTTACGAAATAGGGTGTCACAATCCTCATGTATCCTGCAAGAAGAACAAGATCCACGTCACATGATTTCAGTTCATCCACCATCTTCTTATCTGATTCTTCCCTAGATGAATAATCTTTTGGATTAACATATACTGACTCTATCCCATGATTCTTCGCCCTTTCAAGCGCGTAAGCCTTACTATTATCCACGATCAATAAAACGATTTTAGAATCCGGTATGTATCCTGACTCGACATTTTCTATTAACGCCTGGAAATTACTACCACCCCCAGATGCCAGAACACCTATCCGTGTAACCATAGGATTTAATACAGGGAAACCCCGATTAAAAAACATTGATATGTTCCTTATTGGATTTGTTACGCATAGTAGTCAATCATCCTTTATACAAGTGTATTGAATATAGGGGTGTGTGTGATACTTGGACTTATATCCGGATCTAGTGATTTTATGAATCTTGAATCCTGGATTCAATAATAAGGGCCTTACTTCTTCTTCCGTATAGTAAGCATAGAATTTTTCCCTATCGTATCTCTTGTCGAGCTCGAAACCTTCACCCTTCCCTTCCTTGAATGAAATATTCATTACCCCATTTTTTTTCAATATTCGATATACATTTTCGATGATTCTACCTGCATGACTTTTCTCAACACAGAATATACTTGCTCCAAACCAGGCCCCGTCAAACAATTCATCAGGAAATGATAATTTTCGAAAATCCATGACTTGGAAGTCTGCTTTAGGGGCTATTAATCTAGCTTTTACAATGGTTTTCTTAGATAAATCAATTCCTGTGACTCTCAGACCATGACCTGTGAAAAACAATGCATCCCTTCCGGGACCGCATCCTATATCGATTATCCAGGCTTTTTTAGGAAGCATGTTGATGAATTCTTCTCTTTTTTTAATCTGAGCAGGTTCAAGATCCTTTGTTAATTCATGATACTTTTCAACAGTCTCATCATAAGCTTTAATATTCTTTCTAGAAAGCTTGTCCATGAAGATAATTTGGCTGTAAAAAGTATAATAAACAAGTCGAAAAAGTCAGATATCCTTAATACGTTTAGATGTAATCTTTTGAGATAAAACTGTTAGCATGAGACCGAGGAATACAAGGTAAAATGCGTCTATATTAAATCTTAATCTCTGGGGTGTTGGTACAAGCATGCCTGCTATTCCTAGAAGAATAATTGATAAAAGCATGTATGCTAGGGTTGTGGAAAATGCATTAGGATTCTTGTATATCTTCTCCTGTATAAGAACATGGATTGTATAGACAAGGAGGAATGGCACGCCAATAATCAATAGCCAGGAAATCCTTGAATAACCAAGCTGCCAGAAAAACAATAGATTATACAACCTATCCACAGTACTTATCTTTTTATAATTCACATCTTCACTTGAATCGAATGGATATACCCAGTTCGAAGAAGGTAAGAAATAACGATAATAATTCTTGAAGATGACCATCAAGGTATCAACAGGTTTTTTTCCCATGAATATTAGAGCATCATCTAGATAACGATTTGAATATGTGAGATATTTGATGTGATTATGGTTCGAGTAGCCGTTAGACTTATATTCTTCGTCTAGGATAGCGACACCATACATTTCAGGAAAGCCTGTATCCTTAATTCTGGTTAAATCAGGGGGATAAGGATCATTGAATAAGAGCATGCCAGGATAGCCGTGTTCCAGGATATAATCTGTGCGAAAAGTCTCGGTACTATACCTTTGTATCATATCAGCTATATTAGATCCAAAAATATGTGAGGAGAAACTCAATAATCCAAAAAGCATGAAATGTTTGATGTAGATAAGAGTAAGGACTATGAAGGGTATTGAACATGCAATAAGGGTTTGCCTAGCTAGTCTGCGATTAGATGCAAATAGAAAAATGATGATGAATATAAACCAAAATAGATGAAAATATGCTCTTGTCAGACTGAGAATTCCTAGAGTCAAAAAGAATAATACACCAAAACCCATTTTTTCTTCAGTTAAAAACTTATGTAGAAATAATGCAGATAATGTCAGGAATACAGCGACGATATAGCCATATGATAACCAGTTCTCATAGAGAACAACAGACGGGCTTGACATGAATAATATGACAAGTATAGAAGATATCCACTGGTTTACCCCAAGTCGAATCATCAATAAAAAGAGGGCTACTGTCCAGATCAACCCCAAAACCAGATAGATGAGGAAAAAGGCCGAGGGATAATGAAATGGAAAGGCTTTTAATACTAATCCTAGAAACAGGTTATAGCCTGGCGGCTGACTCTGCAAATAAAACAGGCTCTCCAGAAGATTAGTCTGTAAAAGGATTGGATCGATATACTGCCAGTAATAGTGTATCGTCTCATAATCAAAAGAGATGCCAAAAAAATAATAATAGAATAAACGAGAGAGTAAGACTGCGGCCAAGGATATATACAAGGCTCGACTATTGTCTCTGTAAAACATTGCCATCTATACTCCCCGTATCGCATCAATAACATCCACAACCCGCTTATTCTCAGCTACATCATGCACACGGATTAGGTCAATACCCTTCAAGACAAGATATGATGTAATTGCTAATGTTCCAGAAAGTCTTTTTTCAACAGGCTCATCCAGTATTTGACCTATAAAAGATTTTCTAGAGTGTCCAATTAGAAGTGGATATCCTAATTCCTTGAATTCGTCTATTCTTTGAATTATCTCAAGATTATTCTCTAACGTTTTGCCAAATCCGATCCCAGGATCCAGTATTATCTTCGATTCATCTATACCCTTGGAAATCGCATATTCAACTTGTCTTTCCAGGAAATATTTGATGTCATCCACAACATCAATATAGTCTGGATTATCCTGCATATCTTTTGGATTGCCCTGCATATGCATGATGCATACAGATACATCATAGTCTGCTATGAGTTCTGCCATGCCAGGACTTCGTAGGCCATTCACATCATTAACCATTGATGCGCCAGCATCAAGTGACTGACGCACAATTTCTGTCTTATAGGAGTCGACTGAGACGGGTATGTCCAATTGTTTAGTGATTTTTTTTATAACCGGTACGATCCTCGCCGCCTCATCAACAACAGAGAGCCTATCTGCGCCAGGACGTGTGCTTTCACCACCCACATCGATTATGCCAGCCCCAGCCACAACCATCATATTAGCATGTTCCACTGCCTTATCTAGTGTATTGTGTTGGCCGCCATCACTAAATGAATCTGGAGTAACATTTAGTATTCCCATTAATGTCGTTTTGTTCTTGTTTAAAATCATTTTTTTTACAAACTGCATTCATTAAACCATTTTTTCCTGGCTTCCCCAACAACGAAGAGGCTGCCAGTGATCAGGACAAGATCTTTTTCACATGCATCATCCAATGCTTTCATAATGCCTTCATCCACACTCTGGCAGGCTATTGCCTTAGAGTACTTGCCTGCATCACTCATAATTATTTTTTCATCCAACGCCTTTATATCACTTGATTTAACCGCATATACACCCGCTGATTTTTCAGATATCATCCGGGTTAGATCAGAATGGGGTTTGTCATCGGATAATCCGAAGACTGTTATCAACCGATCATAAGCAATCAGATCAATGGTTTGCAAGAGATTCTCGAATGCAGGCATATTATGGGCTCCATCCAGGATGACCAATGGATTCTCCTGGACAATCTCCATCCTACCAGGCCAGAAGGCTTTATTCAATCCCTCCATAATCGTGTCGGTTGATATCTCCCTGTCTAGGGCTTCAAGTACTGCTATCGCTGTTGCTGCATTTACAGCTTGATGAGGCCCGATTAATCCGAGAGATAAGTGGTATTCATTCCTTGCCTTAACATCTACTTGTTGTTGATAATCATGTATGCCTTTGTCAGTATAGGTTATGTCAACTCCCACTTGGATAAGATTCGAATTCTTTTCACTGCATGTTTTCTTTAGGACTATTAATGGCTCTTTCTTGGTTTCCGCAGTAACAACATTGGATCCCTCAGAGATTATGCCTGCTTTCTCACCCGCAATCTTTGAAAGAGTATCGCCAAGATATTCGGTATGCTCGAGCTCAACATTAGTTATAACCGATACATTCGAATCAATGACATTCGTCGAATCCCATCTGCCACCAAGACCCACCTCCAATACCAATGCATCAATATCTGATTCCATAAGATATTTCAGACAAATGCATGTTGTCGCCTCAAAGAATGATGGTGGTCCGATAGTGGATTCAAGCTCGTCTATGTAGTGCCTAACTTCTGTTGTTTGTCTTGCAAACTCTTCAGGCCTGATTGGAATTCCATTCACAAAAACCCGGTCATTAAAATCCATGAGTTGGGGAGACACATATAAACCAGTCTTTAATCCATGCTCCCTCAATACACGTTCAGTCATACAGCAGACACTGCCCTTACCATTGGTGCCGCCAACATGTATGACAGGACAATCAAACTTTAATCCGATCTTGTCTGCTAACACCCGGGTATGCTCTATACGCGGTTGAATACCAAGATATTTCAATGAATAAAGATAATCAACAGACTCCTGATAATCCATGATAATAATACTAAGCAACCATACTTTTATCTTCAACCTTATGCTTCAGACGGTTCAATGCTTCCAGATATCTCGTGAAAGCAAGCCCAGGGGGAACCTGATCCACATGTTCGCTAGCATCAACAGGAAGGGCCTTGAATGTCTTGGTCTCAGTATCTGGACGATATTTTAATTCTACTTTATTAGCTTCTTCTGGAGAGGGTTGTTGGTTTGGTTTGACCAACATGCATAGAGTATATGGTTTTCCTTCAGGATGCTTTCCCAACTCGACTATGAGTGGTGCATCCCAGCCTATTAAAGATGGCTGATCATCTAATGGAGGTAATGAACTTAAAGCATTATTGAGCCTCTGATTCCTCCGGATATATGCCATCACATCCTTTGTAGACAATTCAACTCCTTGCTTAGGAGCTTCTTCAGGAGGTAATTCCTTTGGCTTAATATCCCTTACACCAATAGCTATAGAGATGCTGCCTTCAAGCTGTCTTACCATAGCGTCGGAGGCATGAGTAATCATTGAATAGGATAATGTCATATTTATTTACCTATTAAAATTTGGGAAGTCTAGGTTAAAATAACCTCCGATTATCCTTAAAAACACGATATTTTTAAATATTAGAATAATCCGGTTATTCGTCCTTCATCAGTGATACTGATCTCTTCTGCCGCCGGTTTTCTTGGTAATCCAGGCATTGCAATCAACTTACCAACCATGGCAACGAGAAATCCTGCTCCAGCAGAAACCCTGACTTTACGCATGGTTATATTAAAACCACTTGGCCTTCCCAATAGGCTTGTATCATCGCTTAATGATTTCTCGGTCTTGCTCATGCAGATCGGAAGATTGCCGAATCCCTGTTCTTCAAGAAGACGTATATCATTCTCAGCAGACTTTGTATAGTCTACTCCACTAGCACCATAAACTTTACTGCAAATCAATCCGATCTTCTCCTTGATCGGAATGTCTAATTCATAGTTGAATTTGAAGTCCTTTGGATCATCAATGATGTCTAATAAAGCTGTTGCAAGCTCTACACCTCCTTTCCCACCATTAGCATGCACATCAGATATTGCAACAGGGACCTTCATTTTCTCACACTCCTTCCTGACTAATTCTATCTCCTCTTTGGAATCGGTTGAGAACTTGTTTATTGCAACCACCATCGGCAAACCATAGAGTTTAACATTCTCTATCTGCTTTTCAAGGTTCACCAAACCGATTTCAACAGCCTTCGGGTTGGGAGTATCATAATCAGTTACACCACCATGATGCTTCAAGGCCCTAATGGTTGCAACAAGAACTACGGCATCAGGTTTTAAACCAGACTGCCTGCATTTTATATCGAAGAATTTCTCAGCCCCGAGATCTGCGCCGAATCCTGCCTCGGTTACGACGATATCTGCAAGCTTTAAAGCCATCTTCGTCGCCACAACACTATTACAACCATGAGCAATATTTGCAAACGGTCCTCCATGGATGAATGCGGGACCGCCTTCAATAGTCTGCACGAGGTTAGGATTGAATGCGTCACGTAAGAGTGCTGCCATCGCACCTTCTACACCAAGTTCCTTGACTGTCACAGGCTCTCCGAAGAATGTTATCGCAGCAACAATCCTGCCTAGCCTCTGCTTCAAGTCTTTATAGCTTTCAGCAAGGCATAATACAGCCATGACCTCGCTTGCAGCAGTGATATTATATCCATCCTCCCTGGCAATACCTGTTGAATCGCCTAGCCCGATGAATATCCTCCTTAAGGAACGATCATTCATATCGGTTACTCGCTTCCAGACAACAGCATTAGGATTAATATTCATTTTATTGCCCTGGAAGATATGATTGTCAATTACAGCAGAAAGTAGATTGTTTGCCGCAGTTACTGCAGGAATGTCTCCAGTAAAGAAGAGGTTGATGTCTTCCATAGGTAATACTTGAGAGTATCCGCCACCCGCAGCCCCGCCCTTTATACCCATGACAGGTCCAAGAGACGGTTCCCTGATGCAAAGAACCGCATTCATCCCCTTCTTCCTTAATCCTTGCGTCAATCCTACAGTTGTAGTCGTCTTGCCTTCTCCAGCACGAGTTGGAGTCATAGAAGTTACAAGAACAAGTTTACCGTCTTTTTTAGACTTGAATTCCTCAAGCATTCGTACTGGAACCTTCGCCTTATAACTACCATAGAACATTAATTCATCTTCAGACAAGTCCAGCATAGATGCTATCTCACTAATGGGTTTTAACGTTACTTCCTGTGCTATCTCAATATCTGACTTCATTTCTCTTCAAAATTTTTTTTTTGGATAAATATTTGTCCAATAATATTATAAGTATGAAAAAAGCAAGAATCCAAGAGATTTTACTATTATTAACTGCAATAATGATTGGATTACTGTTTAGTGAACTGGCTGTCCGTTTTTTATTAATAGATTATGCAGATGAATTTGAGGGGATAACAGTTTTTGAGATCGATAGCCAAGATTATGAAAAACTGATAGAACGGGGCTTTATCGATGAAAAAGACAACATATTCATACCATCAAAAAATCAGGAGCTAAAATATGTCCTAAATCCATCAAAGACAAAATATGTGAAAAACATCAAGTATCGGGTTAATAAAGACGGTATTAGAGACAGAAACTATAGGAAGAAAACTCCTCGAAACACTGAGAGAATTGTAGTTGTCGGCGACTCCAATACATATGGAAACAGTTTAAATGCTTCAGATAGATACACAGATATTCTAGAAAAAATTCTCAATAAGAAAAAGATTGATCCAAACAATAGGAGATATGAGGTCATAAACATTGGGGTCACAGGATATAATTTCAAAGAGTATAACGAACGACTCATCCAAAAAGGGATAAAATACAATCCAGACCTTGTCATAGTCCAATACTCGTTAAACGATGCTATAATACCAGGCGGACGCTATGAGGGAAAAAATGATGTTAGAAGATATTGCTTTGATGAATTCCAACCACACGAACATATGATACAGGACGGGGAATCCCAGGTGATAATAGAAGGCATCGAAAGGACAATGATGAGATCGAGATTACTATCATTGATCAGATCATATATCCCAAAAACAACAGATGTTAAAAATGACATGAACTATCTCTTAACAACATATTATCATTCGCGAGTCGACACAGGACATTACAAGGAAATTGTCTGCACCCATGCAGATACAGAATTTTATCAGAGAGTGGAAGAACAGTTCGACAGACTTATTCACCTTTCAAATATTCACGGATTCCAGATTATACTAGTGATAATACCAAAACCTGAAAAATATGAGGATCCCTTATGGGACCGATATGAATTTACACCTATCCATGACATGGTGAGAAAAACATCAGAAGATAGAGGCATACCAGTCCACGACCTTCTAAACGACGTGATGACTTTTCCTGCAATAACAGTCTCATCCACTGATCCAACAGACTTACTACACTATTCTGAATTCGGACATCGAGTAATCGCAATATCCATATACAATTACATAATAGAAAACAATATGATTAATGACAATAAAAATTATAATAAAATGTCATTGACCACATCATTAAACAAGACCAAAATGATGTCAAAGAGAGAATAGAATGACTAAGAAAAAAAAGAGACATAGGATAAAAAAAAGGATTCTAGAAATATTGCTTTTATTCCTAGCCATCATCACAGGCCTCTTATTGAGTGAAATAACCGTTAGGATTTTTTATGATGATGAACCAGCTGAACTAGAGGGTTTAGCAGTGTTCGACATCAATAGTGAAGACTATGATCGGTTGAAAAAAAGGGGTTTGATAGATGAGAAGAACAACATATACATACCATCAAATAATGATGAATTAAAGTATGTGCTTAATCCATCCAAGGAGAAGAAAGTTGGGGATATTGTTTACCGGATAAACAAAGATGGTATGCGGGATCGGAAATATTCAAGAAAAAAGCCAAAGAATACGGTTAGAGTATTAATGTTGGGGGATTCCAACGTCTTCGGATGGGAAATAAACGCCTCAGATAGGATGAGTGATTGGCTTGAGATACTATTGAATAATGAAGTATCACAGGTACAAGGACGTAAAAAATATGAAGTCTTGAATCTAGGTGTGGGCGCATATAATTTTAAACAATATATTGAAATCCTCAAGGAAAAAGGCTTGAAATACAATCCTGATCTCGTAATTGTATCATACACCCTAAACGACGCATCAATCCCAAATATAAAACATCCAAGATATCAAGACGTCCTTAAATACTGCAATGAACAATTCGTGCCATTAGATCATATGGAAAAAGAGGCCGAACAGTATTATAAAACCGGACTATACCAAACACTTGTAGAAAAATCCAGGTTATTATACCTAATAACATCATATATCCCAGCAAAGGAGAACCAGAATTATATGAACAATATCTTACAAGTATTTAACAATTACCATCCAGACCAGGGAGCCTATAAAGAAATCGTATGCACCCATTCAGACAATCAATTCTGGAATATTGTGGTAGATAGCCTGAACGAGCTAAAAAACATATCAGACAAAGAAGGATTCAAAACCATTCTAGCAATAATGCCAAAACCCGATAGGTTTGAAGACATTTCCTGGGTAAACTATGAATTTCAACCAATACATGATAAGGTTAGTGGAAAAGCCGGAGAAGTTGGATTGCCAGTATACGATTACCTTAATGATATGAGAAAGTATCCTGCCTCCATCATTTTAGTGAATATACCCTATGACACAATCCATTTTTCAGAATTTGGCAATAGATTGATGGCAATTTCAATGTATAACCACTTGATCGAAAATGACGTTCTAATAGGAACAGGTGATTTCAAGGAAAAACCATCCACATATGCGATAAACAATACCATGATGCTCACATGAAAATAAAGTTGAAGATAGAAAACGAATATGATAGATTAAAAGAAGTGATAATAGGACTCCCCAACACATTCAACACATTAGGCAAGTTAAAGCCGATCAATCCTACAGAAGAAAAATATTTTAATACACCAGAAAGCCCTAAGAAAAGCCTCGTTATAAAAGAGATGCATTCATTCGCAAAAACATTAAGAATGCATGGAGTAAAAGTCCATTATCCAAGACCACTCAAAGGCACAATCGACCAGCTTACACCCCGTGACCTGGGATTCGTCATAGACAATACATTCATCATATCGCATATGGCATACAAGATCAGAGAACAAGAGGAGAAGGGGATAACAGGATACCTGGATAGGTTTGACGGCAAAATTGTAAAAGCCCCAAAAACCAGTATTGTCGAGGGAGGTGATATAATCATTGATGAAAGAGTGATATACGTCGGGGTTGGAAGACGAACAAACGAAAAAGGATTTGAATTCATCAAAAAAACATTTTCAGACAGATACAAGGTCATTAGAGTAAAGCACAAAGCACTACATCTAGACTGCGCATTAAACATACTTGGAAAAGGCCATGTCTTAATCCAACAGAACATGCTTGAGCATATCTCAAAGAGTATCAATGACAGATACAAGATCATAAATATCCCAAAAGAGGAGTATGACATGCTTACAACCAATGTTCTTTCGCTTTCAAAAGACACTATCATAGCCCGTGACGCATGCTCAAAGACAAATAAAATGCTTTCTAAAAAAGGATATGAGATTATTGAGATTGAATTTAATGAGATTCCTAAGACTGGGGGTTCAGTAAGATGCTGTAGCCTTCCATTAACTAGGATTTGACTTCTTCCAGAGTATAAGTCTTACTTCCTAAACCTATTGACTCAGCATATTCTAGCATATAATAACCATCTACTCCATGCTTTTTCTCAAACGGATCAATTCCCTTATTAGCATTCACAATAAGGTCCATGCTCGCCGCATCCACTGCAACAGGATCCATTCCCATAACCAAGCCAAGATTCTTCATAATCGGCTTCTGCTCAAATGGTAGACAGTCACAATCATAGGTTATGTCGGTCAGGAAATTAATGTGCCACCAATCCCTATCTTTTGTTGCTGCCAGACAGTATTCTGATATCCTACGCATCAATGCCTTGTTGACTGAGTCAGAAAGATCCCAGGGTATGTCCACCGCACCCTTAGGACAAACCACAACACAACGGACACATCCAACACAGGATTCTGATTCTATAACCGCTTTTTCAGTCACATTTATTGCTTGTGCAGGGCAATTTTCAGCACATTTTCCACATGCAATACAATCTCCAGATTTTACAATCGGTGAGGGCAATGCATGCATCGCAAGTTTTCCAGCCCTAGATCCCATACCCATTCCAATATTCTTCATTGACCCGCCAAAACCAGTCGCCATATGACCTTTGAAATGTGTGAGTGCAATGAATTTTTCATAATGGTTTATCCCCAAACCAAGTTTTGCAGTAACCGTATCCCCGATATTTAATTCGACAATAGTATAATCATCTCCCTGTTCCCCATCAAGGATATCTATAGGTAAAAAATTGAATCCATGCTTTTCTGCTACCCTAAGATGATCTGACTTGACTGTCCTACTACCATTATAAAGTACATTACATTCCACAAAAGATGCCGTAGGTACATGATCCTTTAATCCAAGTATCCATTCAGGCCGAATATAAGTCGTATTCCCATCCTCTCCAAAATGGATTTTAATAGCTGTCTTTGCACCCCTGATATGCTCTCCAATCTGCTTAAAAAACTTGTTAGCACCACCACAAATGTCATTTATGTCAGTATAGTGATACACGATTGGATCCGCCATATGGAATATATCCACTAAGAGATAAAAAAGCAAAATATTTTTTTTAAAGATTATCACTACCACTATTATTCATTGAATAATAATTATTGGAAAATGGATAGATTATTAGCCGATTCATTTGATAGGGTGAATGAAAAATACTTTCAAGAGAGCCTGGATAAAAACAGGTATAAGATTAAGTGGAAAAAACTTTCTGGAAAATACGGTCATGTCACATATTCTAGGGATAATGCAGTAATCACACTAAATGAACGATTAAAAACTGAACAGGAACTGCTTGACTATACGATGCTCCACGAACTCTTGCATACGATAAAGGGTTTTAGAGGGGTTAGACGCCATAGAGGCAAGTTCAATAATACGTTAAAAGGACTTATCGGAGTCTTTGAATACAAGCGGTTAGAGGGTAGACTAAAGGAGTTTGACATATCCTTGAGGAAATTCAGGAAAAGATATGTATATGAATGTCCGAATTGCAGGCAACAGATAACAAGAAAACGCAGTATGAAGGACTGTTCATGCATCAATTGCGATAGAATTTATAATCCAGACTACAAGTTTGTATTAATCGATAAGTATGAGATAACCTAGTTAATGCAGGAAACAACGAACACCAGTATAAACCATTGACATCCCATATTCATCTACAGCATCTAATACTTCCTGATCCCTGATACTGCCTCCAGGCTGTATAATACTCGTAATCCCTGCCTTAGCCGCCTCATCTATCCCATCTCTAAAAGGGAAGAATGCATCAGATGCCATCGCACTACCTTTTGCATGGTCACCAGCCTTAAACGAAGCGATTATAACAGCATCAACACGACTCATCTGACCCGCACCAACACCGGTAGTATGATTCTCCTTGGCAAATATTATAGAGTTAGACTTTGTATGGCAACAAATCTTCCAGGCAAACAGCATAGAATCAATATCAGACTTGCCAGGTTTTTTCTTCGATACAATCTTTAAATCTTTCATAGAAATTTCACGCAGATCCATATCCTGCACAAGCATACCCCCAATGACTTTCCTATAATCCAATAATTTAATGGGTTTTTCCATCGAATCCACTTCAAGCACCCTCATCTTCTTCTTTTTCTTCAATATCTCAAGTGAATCCCCCTCATAACCGGGTGCAACCACTGCCTCCACAAAAGTCTCGATAATATCCTCTGCCAGACCACTATCACAAGGCTGGTTTAAAGCGACAATACACCCAAAAGCAGATAATGAATCAGCTTTATGAGCGAGAGAATAAGCCTCACGAATATTATCTGCTTTTCCCACACCACTAGGATTAAGATGTTTTATGATCGCTGTAGTCGGATCATTAAAAGACTGAGCGATCCTCATCGCAGAGTCTAGGTCAAGTATATTGTTAAATGATAATTTCTTACCGCCTGAAAGAAGTTTTGAATTGACGATACATGAACCAGCATATGATGGATCCGCATAGAATGCTGCATCTTGATGTGGATTCTCTCCATATCTCAAATCATATTGCTTCGAAAGATTCAGGGTTATGTATTCCGGAAATTTCGCTGTTGAAGAGATTATTCCACCAAGATAATTTGAGATAGTAGAATCGTAGTCAGCAGTATGTTTAAATGCTTTTACTGCAAGCGTTGACAACATGTCTTTAGATAAAGAACCATCATTTTCCCCCAACTCATCTAAGATGGATTCATAATCACCAGGATCAATGACTACTGCCACATGCTCATGGTTTTTAGCCGCTGCTCTAACGAGTGTCGGACCACCAATATCAATATTTTCAATAGCATCATCGAAGGTAACATCTTTTTTAGAGATCGTCTGTTTGAATGGATAAAGATTCACCACAACCATATCAATAAGACCAATATCATGCTCTTTAAGCTCAGACATATGATTCTTCTTATCCCTTCTTGCCAGAAGACCCGCATGGATCTTAGGATGTATAGACTTAACCCTTCCATCAAGCATCTCAGGACTATCAGTATAATCAGATACATATGTGAAATCAATATTGTTTTCTTTAAGAAGTTTGGCTGTACCACCAGTCGAAAGAATTTTTATCCCCAACTCTGACAATCCCTTTGCAAAATCAGGCAAACCAGTCTTATCTGATACGCTTACTAGTGCTGTCTTAACCTTCAAATCAAAACACCAGTAAAAGACTTTGTCTTATTGGATTAATATACGCGAATTTTAAAAAGGAGAGACAATAGACTACTAATGGATGAAGACATTTGTAAAAGCAAAGAAGTTGAGACGTATATCGAACCATATATGAACCAGATTAGAGTTGGAATGATGAGGATAAATGAAAAAAAGAGTATTATTGAACTAAGGATATATGAGGGAGCATCAAATGATTGGATCCCATACTTCATCAAAACCCTCCAAGAACACTACACCCGAGTATTCAGCTATAATATCACAAAAGGTGATGCACCAGAAGAAACACAAGAAGAAAAAGCATTCAAGGAAGAATTACTGAAAGAGATTATTTAGACATATTACCCTGAATTACCGCCGCCTTTAAAGTATTATCTAAAAGCGATGCAATCGTCATCGGACCAGTCCCCCCAGGAACCGGTGTAATATACGATACTTTTTCAACTAGATTATCATAATCCAGATCACCAACAAGCTTACCATCTTTCTTCGAAACACCAACATCAACCAATACAGAATCCTCCTTGACCATATCAGCTTTTATTAGATGAGGTACGCCTGTCGCAGAAACTAAAATATCTGCATTACGAGTATGAGATTCTAGATTACGAGTATTAACATGACATACAGTAACAGTAGCCTCCCGATTGAGAAAAAGATTCGCTAAAGGTCTACCAACCACAACACTATGATTTATTATCACAACATTCATACCTTCAAAGGGAATCTTATATTTTTCAAGAAGCCTAATGATTCCTAGAGGCGTCGCACCAACCAGGAACTCATCATTTGACGCTATCCTGCCTTGATTGGTTGGTGTAAACCCATCAACATCTTTTAATGGATTTAGTAGAGAAAGAATTTTCTTGGTTTTAATATGGCGTGGTAGTGGAAGTTGAGGCAATATCCCATGAACATCATCATTATTGTTTAATTCATCAACAACACCAATCAATTCTTCCTCAGACGCATTCCCTGATATCTCGCGTCTTTCCGAACTTATCCCGACTTCCTTGCATGCCTTATGCTTCATTGAAACATACATTTTACTGGCTGCAGCATCACCCATCATTATTGTTGCTAGAAGTGGAGTACAATTAGATTCATCAATGAACGCCTTTACTTTTTCTTTCAATGATAATCTGATCTCTTTTGAATACTTTTTACCGTCTAGGATAATTGCAGCCATCTTTATTTATAAATCGGAAACCTAGAGGATAGTTCAGCTGCTTTCGCAGATACCTCAATTTTCACTGAATCGTCTGATATATTATCGATTACATTGGTGATCAACTCACCGATATTAACCATCTCCTGCTTCTTCATCCCCCGGGTAGACACGCAAGGCGTTCCAAGCCTTAATCCAGAGGTGATAAACGGCTTTTCAGGATCGAATGGTATTGTATTCTTATTCACGGTTATGCCGGATTCATTCAATGCTGTTTCAGCCAGCTTGCCAGTGATGCCTTTACTCTGCAAGTCAATGAGCATTAGATGATTGTCTGTTCCACCAGACACAATCCTTAAACCCTTATCAGACAATGTCTTTGCCAGTTGTTTAGAGTTTTCAACTATCTGTTTTTGAAGATTCTTCCTCTCAACACCCATATTCTCTTTGAAACATACTGCTTTTGCAGCGATAACATTCATAAAAGGCCCTCCCTGTATGCCAGGAAAAACCGACCGATCCACGTCTTTAGCATATTCCTCACGACACATCACCATTGCACCACGAGGTCCCATAAGAGTCTTATGCGTAGTAGTAGTTATGAAATCAGCGTATTTCACAGGGCTTGGATGAATACCTGCAGCGATTAATCCCGCAATATGACAGATATCTGCCATAAGATAAGCGCCTACTTCATCTGCAATCTCCCGGAATGCCTTGAAATCCACGGCCCTAGGATAGGCACTATAACCACATACTATCAGTTTTGGCTTTGTCTTCTTTGCTATTGACAAGACTTCTGCAGGATCTATTGTTTCACTCTCCTTGTTGACAGTATAGAATTCACCGTGATATATTTTTCCTGAAAAATTTATCTTGTATCCATGACTCAGATGCCCGCCATGAGACAAATCCATTCCCAAGATCGTGTCTCCCGGAGATAATACCGAGAAATAAACCGCCATATTTGCCTGTGTTCCAGAATGTGGTTGAACATTAACATGCTCTGCCTTGAAAAGCTTTTTAGCCCGTTCGACTGCAAGATCCTCTGCAACATCCACGTATTCACAACCACCATAATATCGCTTATGAGAATATCCTTCAGCATATTTGTTTGTCATGACACAGGACACGGTTTCCCTTACAGCTTGACTACAATAACTCTCACTAGCTATTAGATTAATTCCTTCCTGACGGGCCTTCTCAAGTGTAATAGCATCATATATTTCCAAATCTACTTCGGAAAGACCCTTGTTAAAAGATTCTGTTGTAATTTGAACCACCCTAAAGGATAAGTATTTTGTGAAAAAAGATTAAAAAACAGTTTGCCCCCATTTTTTTCAAGAGAATGGATATAATGTGAGTTTAACATCCTTGATTATGTTAGGAGTAACTGTATTAATTTCCGTTATCGGGCCAATCTTCGGGATGAACTTGAATTTTATTTTCTTTGAAGCAAGGACTGCAGAATCTGCATGGAATCTAAGCCTTACAAGATCCCCGCGAGTAACATAGCCCAATGCATAATTCGGGCCCTGATCCACATACTCGACCCAGAAGCTGATAGAACCTACCGCAGTCGTACCAGATCCGTTGTACTCCATCTCCTGCGACCAGGAGGGGGTTGTAACAACCAGAAGTGAGTCGTTTAAGTCAATTGAATCAGATCCAGGACCAAGTCTTATAATTACTTCAAAATCCTCTATATCTCCATCAGAACCATCAGTGACTGTAACATCAATAATTGATGCAGTCTGGCTTACACCCTTCTTTGCCTTAGATTGAGTTTTAATTGATTCTGTTCGAAGATGGCCTGTAGTAAGGATTATGACGGTCGCAGCAGCTGCAGCAACAAGAATAATAGCGATAAATATAATTAGAGTGCTTATACCCATAAGCCCTTTGCTTTTAGCGGATTTCTTCATAGTATCCCTTCCGCCAAACCAACCCACAGATAAGTATAGAATATTATAGTACTACTATTAATAAATTGTAAAAAAAATGATATAAAAAATATTATACGTTTATCGCTAGAGGATAAAGGTTTACTTTAGTATCCTTCACCCGGGCAGGAGTAGTGCACTCTGCAATGGCTGGCTGACCATTCTTTATGATGAACTTGATTTTCATCTTCTTTGATTCAGGCAGGCTTGATTCCGCACTGAACCTAATTTTAACAAGATCATCCCAGTTTATACCGTGTTCTCGATAATTCACACCCTGTCTAAGATACTCTACAAAAAATACTGATGTTCCTGACGAAGTCGTACCAGATCCATTATACAGCATGTCCTGGCTCCATGCAGTAGTACTAGCAATCAGTATTGTATCATTAAATGATACGGGATCCTCACCACTAGTCATCTTCATAATAATCTCAAATGCCTCTATGTCACCATCAGAACCATCCGAGCCGACAATACTAATTATCTCAATCGAGGATTCTAAAGCGCGTTCAACATCCATCTTCTTCTTTAAAGCCACAACACGCAAGTCACTTCCTTTGATCATCAAAAGACCAGCAGCAAGAGCAGCAATCAAGATAATAGCAACAAGAATGATAAGGGCACTGATACCTACCAATCCCTTCTTATCAGATAAACGAATTGTTTTCATAAGCCCCCTCTCTAATATTATGATAATAAAGGCATAAAAAACATAAAAGGTGTCTGATAACCATATTTTTTCAGATTGCCAGAGGATAAAGGTTCACTTTCGTCTCCCTAATACTCATTGGAGTTGTGAACTCTATGATGCTTATAAAACCATTCTTAGGAGTTATCTTGAGTTTGATCTGCTTACCCGAATTGATAGAAGTATCAGCATGGAATCTGATTTTCACTATATCTCCCCTGTTAAGATAATCAATCTGATAATCAGGCCCCGTCTTAAGCCATTCAATCCAATACTGGATAGAACCAACAGCAGATGTTCCAGAACTATTATACTCCATTTCCTGAGCCCAAATGCTCGTTGTCGCATGTAGGATAGTGTAGTTAAAGTGGATGGGATCGGAACCAGGCTGTAGTTTTGCAAGAATAATGAAATCCTCAATATCCCCATCAGAACCATCAGTGCCCATGACATGCATAATACTAAATGCTGCACCAACAGAATCCTCGACAAGATCAGCCTTAAAAATAGCCTCCTGTTGCAAGGCAGAACCAGCACCAATAATCACAGCCGTAGCAACAGCGGCAACAAGTACTATCGCAAGAAAAATTATCAGTCCACTAATGCCCATAGCACCCTTATTGGATGCGAGAATATAATCCACCCCTAATTACCCCCCAATAGATGAATATATGATTAACAATATAAAAGATAATGGGTTTAAATAAAAGAAAACCCCAGTATATATCCAATTTGGGCCTGTAGCCTAGTGGATAGGGCGACAGCCTTCTAAGCTGTAGACCGTGGGTTCGAATCCCACCAGGCCCGCAACGGCTCGCAAACGAGACATTCGTCTCGTTGCGCACGAAGAGGCAAAACTAGACTCTTCGTTGCGCTCCGTTGACACGCGAGACGAATAATGAGGGATTAACAGATCCCTCATATGCATCATAATGATATCACCCACTAAACTAAATGAAAAAGATATCTTTATAATAGCTCTCTCAATGTGGATTGGTTGCATTAGCGGTGCAATAGGAGGTGTAGTAGTCTCTATATGCTCAATAGCGGGTTGTGGAATTGAAACCATAATATTCTTGATTATAATTGGGTTTGGGTGCCTTTTTGTCTTTTTATCACTATATCAACACTTCAAAAAATAATCAGATATAAGCGAAGCTCCCGGCCCGTCAGGGCCGGTAGGAGGTATCGGAACCTTAGGTTCTGATTTTTAATCTGAAAACACGTATTATTTGAAAACAATGTCGAAGTTATGGATTTATCCTGAGTTAAGGTTGATTAAAGCCCTTCAGAACAGACATACGATAAATGAACTAAAGACGATTATCAACTCCCAGTTTCATGGGGGGATAGAGGTTAGAACTGATAGAGATATAGAGAAGATTATGAAGGGAAGGACTATTTTAAACAAATAAACCCGGATTAATACAGTCTTTAAATATACTTTCTAATTATGAGTGATGAAGTATAGTGAAACCCAGAAAGATATGTTGGTAGTATTCACAACATCTATGATCATATACCTTGCCACCCTCAGCCCGACGATAACGGCAGGGGATGGTGGAGACCTAATAACAGCTGCATACACTCTTGGAATAGCTCACCCAGCAGGATATCCACTATACACTATCCTTGGGCATGTGTTCACATTTATACCCTACGGTTCCATCGCATACAGGATCAATCTATTATCTGCGTTTGCAGCATCATTAACAGCAGTGCTTTCATGCCTGACAATCAAACTCTTAACCAAGAACAGGTATTCTGCAATAGGTGGTGGATTAATACTAGCTTTCTCACAGAACCTTTGGAATCAGGCAGTAATCGCTGAAACATATACACTGAACGCATTCTTCATTGCACTTATGGCATACCTCACAGTAAAATGGAGTATTAAAAAAGATGTTAGATACCTATACTATCTTGCATTTTCATTCGGCATCGGACTAACAAATCATGTATCACTAATAATGGTGCTTCCAGCATTCATCTATCTAATATACATGCTTTCGAAAAAATCCAAGAAAAAAATAAAGAATAATACAATAGTAAAATGCATTGGCTATATGCTACTTGGACTGATGTTATACTTGTATCTACCGATACGCGCATCAATGGATCCGGTCTACAACTGGGCAGACCCAAGCACAATAGAAAGGTTCATAAGCCATGTGACAGGATCAGTCCACCGTCAACTTTATGCATATCCTCAAGCCGACGTGGATGTGGCCGAGAGATCTGGAGAGGTTTTAACACTCTTGTTCAATCAGTATTCTATACTATGGCTGCTTGTTATAATCGGTTACAAACAAATCAAGAAGTCTCGAGAGTTCATGATATTCACCCTAATCTTCTTTGCATCAGATTTTTTATACACTGTTTTTTTGAATACAATCTCCCTTGAGATAACAGCATTTCAGATACCGACCACGGTTATCGCAAGCATATGGATCGGTTACGGACTAAAGGGAGTTTTTGATCGGTTCAAGATCAAGAAAAAAAGCGATAAGGTATGGATAATACTACTTGTCCTCTTAATCATCCCAATCATCTTGAATTACAGTACAAACAACTATCGGAACAACCTGATAGCATACGACTACGGAGTGAATATACTAAATACTCTAGAGGATGATGCAGTCATATTCGCTGAAGGAGACAACAATATCTTGATATTATATTATCTATTGTATGCTGAGGGCATGCGAGAAGACGTCACATTAATTGAACAGACAGGTTTCCTAAGCCATGAGATCTATGGGATAGACTACTTATACCTGCCTGAAAGCCAACACCTAGAAAGACAAGATGAGATAGAGGCAAAATACATTTATTCAGACAGACCAGTCTACTACACAGTCAAACGAGACTTCAGTGCATATCCAGATAAAAAAATAGTGCAAGAAGGATTAGTCTTCAAGGTTATCGATAAAGAGGTGGAACATACACCCAAATATTATTGGGATTCATACACTTTTAGAGGAGCGGACGACAACTCTATCAGCAAAGACTATATGACAAACGACGTTATCGCAACATACTTTATCCGAAAAGGAGAATACCATTTCAGTCTAAACGAAATAGAAGATGCGATCAAAGAATTCAAAAAAGCAAGCTCTTATGCACAAGATAATCCAGTAGTTGCATACAACCTAGGAAACATCTATCTGAAAGCAAAGATGCCAGAAGAAGCTATAACAGAATACCATAAAGCATTGAAGGCAAACCTATTTGATTCAAAACTCCATAACAACCTCGGATACGCTTATCTGAGTAATGGAGAGATCACAAAGGCTAAACTAGAATACTTAAATGCCATCAAAATAGATCCCACAAATCTTAGAGCACGACTTAATATCGCAGGTATATTATACCAAGAAGGTAATTTAAACGATGCAGTAATGGAATACAACCTGATAATAAAACAGGATCCGACATATGCTACCGCCTACCGAAACCTGGGTGAAATCCTATATAGGGCAGGATTAAAGCAGAAAGCAGCGAAAGTATTCATTGATTACCTCGAACTTAGGCCAAATACCCCTGAAACTGACAGGTTAAAAGCAAGGATTGCAGAAGGAGCTGAAACAACGTAAATCCTATTGATTTTTAGTATTCTCGGATAATATTTAATAATGGAACGGGGGCTGGTTTGGAAGGTTTTAGAAGAATACGATCTAAGCAAGGCTAAGATAGGAGTCTTAGCCTCACATTCTGCACTAGATATTGCTGATGGCGCTATTGAAGAAGGTTTTAAATCTGTATTATACTGCAGGAAAGGAAGAGACAAGACATACAGCAGATATTTTAAAAGCAAACGTGAAGGAGGTTCTGTAGTAAGAGGTATCGTCGATGAATTCAAAGTCTATGACCAATACGACGAGATTATCACACCAACACAACAGGAAGAGATGAGGAAGAATAATGTCTTATTCATACCCAACAGGTCTTTCACATCATATGTAAGCCTAGATAAGATAGAAGAAGAATTCAATGTCCCGATGATAGGCTCAAGAAACATGCTAAGAACTGAAGAGCGTGGAGAAGAACAGGATTACTACTGGCTACTCGAACAAGCAGGACTACCATTTCCAGAAAAGATAGAAAATCCAGATGACATCAACGAACTATCAATAATAAAACTACATCATAAAGAAAAAAAACTCGAGAGAGGATTCTTCACTGCAACAAGCCCAGAAGAATATGAGAAAAAATCACAAGAACTAATAAAGCAAAACGTGATAACAAAAGAATCCTTAGAACACGCACGAATAGAAAAATATATTATAGGCCCTGTATTCAACCTCGACTTCTTCTACAATCCATTAGAAGAAGAATATGAGAAATTAGAGTTGATAGGCGTCGATTGGAGATTCGAATCAAGTCTAGACGGACATGTAAGACTCCCAGCCCCACAACAAATGGAACTAGTCGGAACAAAACAAGAGATACCAGAGATGACGGTATGCGGGCACAATAGCGCAACTCTAAGGGAATCCCTCCTAGAACGAGCCTTTGAATTAGGGGAAAAATTCATTGAAGCTGCAAAGAAACACCATGATCCAGGAGTGATAGGCGCATTCTGCCTACAGACATGTGTAGACAAAGACTTGAACTATTACATATATGATGTAGCTCCACGGATCGGTGGCGGGACAAACGTGCACGTTGCAGTCGGACACCCCTATGGAAATGCATTATGGAGAACACCAATGAGTACGGGTAGACGAACCGCAAGAATGATAAAAGACGCAATAGAAGAAGATAGAGTAAAGGAGATTGTAACATGAGTAAAGTAATCAATGAAGTAAAAAATATCCTGGAAGAATATGACTCCAAGAAGATCTCGATAGCAACTATTGGCAGCCATTCAGCATTAAACATATTCAAAGGTGCGAAAGAAGAAGGATTCAAGACAGTATGCATCATAATAAAAGGACGGGAAAAAATATACAAATATTTCGACCTAGTAGATGAATTCATCTACATAGACGACTACAATGAGATCCTAACAGATAAAGTACAAGACAGACTGAAAGAGTTAAACAGTGTGATCGTCCCCCACGGCAGCTTTAACGCATACCTAGACCAAGAAGGAATGGAAAAAGAATTCAAAATCCCAATGATTGGAAACCGCGGATTAAACAAATGGGAGACATCAAGACAAATGCAACATGAATGGCTTAGAGACTCAGGACTGAAAGTCCCACAAATCTACGAGTCAATAGACGACTTAAAAGAAGGCTTAGCCTTCGTGAAATTTCCAGGAGCCAAGGGAGGAAAAGGCTATTTTGTCGTTGACTCAGCTGACGCATTCGAAAAAAAACTGAAGCTGATGGTAAAAAGAGGATTAGTAACAGAGGAAGAAGCCGAAAACCCATATATACAAGAATACATTATTGGAGTCACCATATACCCACACTACTTCCATTCCCCACTACGGAATGAAACAGAATTCATCGGCCTTGATAAAAGATATGAATCTAGTGTTGATGGTATATTCAGAATACCTGTACCAGAACAACTAGCACAAGAGATAAGTCCAACATTCAGTATTGTCGGTAATTTTCCAATGGTAGTCCGAGAGAGTCTTTTGAACAATATCCTTGATATCGGAGAAAAGATAGTTAAGGAATCAGAGAGAATAGAGCCTCCAGGAGTTCTTGGTCCCTTTTGTCTGGAAACAATATGCACTGAGGACATGGAACTTGTCGCATTTGAAATATCAACAAGAATTGTCGCGGGTTGCAACGCGAATATTCCAACGAATCCATACGCATACCTGAAATATGGAGAGGTAATGTATATGGGAAAACGGATTGCTAGAGAGATAAAAAACGCTATCAAACAGAAAAAACTAGAGGATGTTATAACATAAGATAACCTACAAAAAATAACTTTTATACTCAATAGGGAATAATTAAACACAATTATTAATCAGATTCAATAAATAGAGGTGAAAAATATGGGTGATGCAGAACCACAACCTACCGACATTCAATCCCCTGAAGGGGTTAATCCAGATAGAGTAGGCATATATATGGACGTACTTGACAACATCATAAGCGACTTGAATGATAATCCTGAACTCCAGAAGGTTTTTGGTGTTCCAGTATCTCGAGCACTAGTTGTAGTAGCCGATAACAATGATCTCAGGATCGAGGATGGGGGACGAGTTCCTTTAACCGAAGAACAACAAAACATTTTCCTGAGGGTATTGGACGAGGTCATTCGAGCCAACTCCGTATAGGAGTGTGAAATCAGCCAGACAAACAAGGCCGGGTGTTCTCATAGACATTATAGTAGTGCCAAAATCAAGTAAAAACGTTGTTGAAAACGTTGATGGCATACTAAGAGTAAAAGTAAGAGCACCACCTGAAAAAGGAAAGGCTAATGCTGAAGTTGTTCGCACCCTATCCAAGATATTTGGACGGTGTAGGCTTGATAAAGGCCAGACAACCAGGCGTAAGCGAATCCTTATAGAAGGTAAAACCCGGGCTGAAATAGAAGAAATCCTTGGAAAACTGGCTAAATGAAAGATGATTGGCATTTATATGCCATGAATACGGAAATATATCCATTAGGCTCACAAGTCAAGATAGAAAATCACGTTCATTCATCAATCAATAAGAAAAACTCCTTAGGGAGAATACCCATTTTATGGGCTATTTCTTGACTGGAAGCCTTGGATAACAATCAAATAGAGGTGATGTTGATGGCTAAAGCACCATCAGATACAGTAAAATACAATATCTACGCAGAGATAACTATAGACGGTGTCGTAGAAAAACCTGACGTAGTCGGCGCATTATTCGGACAATCAGAAGGTCTTTTAGGAGAAGAACTAGAGTTAAGAGACCTGCAGAAGACAGGCCGGATCGGAAGGATAGAGGTAGACATCAAGACAAAAAACGGGAAATCAAATGGTACAGTAATCGTGCCTTCAAGCCTAGACATGGTTGAAACATCGATAATCGCGGCAACAATCGAGACAGTAGACAGGGTAGGTCCCTGCAATGCCAAGATAAAAGTCACGAATGTAGAGGATGCTAGAAGCAGTAAGAGAAAAACCATGGTCGACCGTGCCAAATACATATTAAAAAAGATGATGTCAGAGGAAATTCCTGAAAGCGCTGAGATAACAGAAGAAGTGAAAAAAGCTGTTCAGTTAAGTGAGATAACAAGTTATAAAGGCCTTCCAGCAGGTCCGGGAATTGACACGGCTGATAGCATCATACTTGTTGAAGGGCGCGCAGACGTTTTAAACCTGTTAAAATGCGGGATTAGAAATGTTGTGGCGGTTGGTGGTACTAACATACCAAAACAAGTTGCTGAATTAAGTAAACAAAAGACGACTATTGCTTTTGTTGACGGTGATCGTGGGGGAGATATAATCTTAAAAGAGCTCATGCAAGTAGCAGACATTGATTATATTGCAAAAGCCCCAGATGGAAAAGAAGTGGAAGAATTAGGTAAAAAAGGCGTGATAATGACGTTACGTCGTAAAGTCCCGATGGACCAGGTGAAGCTCGGTGGAAAGAATGGAAAACCAACTGAGATAACGACTGACACTGGAAAAACCATAGACTTTGCAAAACAGTTAAAAGAGGTTAAGGGCAGGCTTGTGGCCAGACTCTACGATAAGGCTGGTGAGATGATAACTGAGATAGAGATAAAGGATTTGATAAACACGATTGGTGGAGTACAGCCTGACACTGTTGTTCTTGACGGTATTATCACACAACGTTTAATTGACGCTGCATCTAAAAGCGGGGTAAAAGCATTGGTAGGAGTCAACAAAGCACAAGACATATCTAATGCTAGAAATATAACAATTATTACTGGGAAAGACGCAATGCCGGGTTAGGCATTGTCTCTACCTTTTTTTCTTTTTTAACATCTAACTCCTTGATAGTTAACCGGTTAAGGAAAAATGCTTCTTGATGAAATCGTAACTACCTCCGACGTAGAGATTTCCAACAATCCACTTGAAAGGATAATAGGTCAGGAAAGTGCGATCGAAAAGGTCTTAGTAGCTGTAAGACAGAGACGCCATCTATTGCTGGTCGGTCCTCCAGGTATTGGAAAGAGTATGCTTGCACAGGCTCTTGCACATAATCTAGGAATGCCTGACACCCAGGTAAGTGTTTTGAATAATCCTGGCGCATCTCACAGACCATTAATCGAAGTTTTAAACCGAAAGGAAGTTGAATTAGAAAGTAGTGGAGAAGGGCATGGGAGTGGATCGAGCGTATCACCTTTTGAAATACCCTCGTTTGTATCCGAGCGTCTTGGATATAGGTGTTCGAACTGTGGGACTCTAAGTCCTCCAGACAGTATAAGCTGCTTTAAATGCGGTGTGAACAAGTATAGTCGAGTCAAGAATAATAGGCGTAGAAGCCCGTTTACAGATGTTATGACTGATGTCTTTGAAGTACAGACTGGAGAGTCCGAGACTGAAGTCCAGACAACAAGGATTGGACTAAATGGTAGGGAAGAGGCGGTAATCTACCAGAGGATTGATGAGGACAGGGTGAGGGTTTTAAGCCAGTCGGATCTAGAAGGTCTTCAAAAGATAAATGAGAAAAAACAACGCAATATAATAATCCCGCTTGATAGGAATATATTCATTCATGCAACAGGATCCAGTGAAACAGAGCTTCTAGGGGATGTAAGACATGATCCCTATGGAAGCCACCCTGAGATAGGCACACCATCATATCTGAGGGTTGTTCCAGGTGCCGTGCATGAAGCCCATGAAGGTGTTTTGTTCATTGATGAACTACCTCATATGATGCATCTTCAAAATTATATTCTAACAGCCATGCAAGAAAAGAAGTTTCCAATAACTGGGAGGAACCCCCATTCTGCAGGTGCTTCAGTAAAAGTGATTGATGTTCCATGCGACTTTCTTTTTGTTGGTGCATGTAATATCAGTGATGTAAGCGATATCCTACCACCCTTAAGATCAAGGATAATCGGGAATGGATATGAAATATTATTAAATACAAGCATGCCAGACACCAATGAGAACAGGGATGAAATGC
Organism: uncultured archaeon; assembly: GCA_964423225.1. Taxonomy (GTDB): domain Archaea; phylum Altiarchaeota; class Altiarchaeia; order IMC4; family SCGC-AAA252-I15; genus CAYREE01. Next base: position 85,446 of record CAYREE010000001.1, read on the forward strand.
TTAGATTCATTGCCCAAGAAATTATTTTTGACGGGCGAATACCACATGCAAGTAAGGAAGTTGTATCAATGATTATTAAAGAGGCTAAACGCAGGGCTTTAAGGATTGATGATGAGAGAAATGCAATGAGCCTTAGACTACGCGACCTTGGAGGAATCATAAGAATGGCAGGGGATTTGGCTGTAATCGAGGAAAATGCATTGATAGAGGCCAGGCACGTTAAAAAGAGCTTAAAAGACGTTAAGAGCATAGAACACCAGTTAGAGGAGAGATACGGTTCTATGTGGAAGGGAATGAGCAAAGATAATTCATTTAGATCCGAACAAGACATGGCTGGTCGAAGCTATGGGTGAGGGGGGGGACTTCGTGTATTCGGATGATGAGGGTTCTTGTAATATTGTTCTTGTGAATCCCCCTTATGACAATCCAGTGGTTAAAGAGGGAGTGCATTACACATCGTTTCCATTAAGCCTAGCATACTTATCCGCAGTATTAAAAGACGACGGATTCAGTGTAAGGGGATATGACTTATATACAGACGATAGAGGCATTATAGAGCTTGTTGAAGAGATAAAATCTTTAAGACCGGGGATTATTGGGATAAGCGTCACAAGCCTTGGATTGCGGTTTGTAAGACATTTCATAAATAATATCCGTGCAGCCCATCCAGACGTGAAGATAGTTGTTGGTGGCCCGCATATCACTGTCGAACCTTCTTTTGTAATAGAGCTTAACGCTGACTATGGTTTTAGAGGGGAGGCAGAGACTGGATTCAGAGCACTGTGCAGACATCTGCTACAAGACAGAGAATTAGGCAGTGTGGATGGTTTGATTGATTGCTCGAATCTTAGAGAGGATACTCATCCGGTTATAAAAGAGAGTATAGACGGTGTTCCAAGCAATGTAAAGACTATACTAGAGCATATTATGCCGGTTGTAATAGATGATATCGACGAGCTACCACTACCAGACAGGTCTTTATTCAATGAAAAAGACTATAGGTTTCAACCAGTGATAGTCTCAAGGGGGTGTCCATTCGAATGTTGTTACTGTGGTATGGCAGGGACGCGTTTTAGACTGCGCAGTATAGATTCTGTTATTACTGAGTTAAAGGACATTAGTTCTAGAGGATTGGATAAAATTGATTTTGCAGACGATGTATTCACTCTTGATAGAGAATATGTGAGAAAATTATGTGAGAAAATCCAGGAAGAAGGCATTAAAATCACATGGTCTGCGACTACGAGAGCAGACTTATTAGATGAAGAATTGATTGTGTCGATGAAGTCTGCAGGATTAAAACACATTTCAATCGGGGTTGAAAGCGGTGTTGAACACGTAAGGTTTGGACTAGGTAAAAAAGTATCTAATGAACAATACATAAAGATTTTCAGGTTGTTAAAGGATGCGGGAGTCAAAGCTAGGGCGTATGCAATGCTTGGATTGCCAGGTGAATCATTAAATGACATGGTTGAAACTATAAGGTTCATCAATTCTATTGGACCTGATAATGTGTTATATACACCTACAATAGTCTTTCCCGGCACCCGTTTAATGCACTACTGTCTTAAAAACAAGCTGATAGACCCGGATATTTGGAGGAAATATATGTTAGGATCCATGAGCAAACCAATATTCCATCCAAAAGGAATTAGCAGACAAACTATAGAGAAGGTTGTATGGGAGGGTTATTCATCATTCTTCTTACGCCCCCAATTCATTAAAAACATGATAAAAGAGGCATCATCGCTAGGAGATATTGTTAAAGCAGGGGGCCTTGCAGCAACGTTTGTTTGGACTAGAGTATTTAATAGGCGGGATAATATGAGTAAATACGTTAGATAAACACGTTTTTTCTAGTAACCCAAAAAAAATAATCGGGTTTATTTCCTGCTAGTGGAGTAATATTATATTAATTATGAAAATTTTATGGATTCCGCATACCCTTTGGTCAAATCCTCAAAGAGGGAAGAATATTTGTGAAATGTTAAACAAGAATCATGAAGTACATGTGATAAACCAGTATTCTTTTTCTAGACCAATGGATTTTATTAGTCTGAAATACTTGAAGAGTTACAAGTATCGAAGGTATCAAGATGATGAGTTGACAGTACATGATATACCACGAATATCGCCGTCATTATATTTAAAAAATATTAGACAGATGAATAACCGTATAATATCGCGGTATGTAAACAGGATTATAGATGTTGAAGGAATTGATGTTGTTGTCGGTAATTTTCTATGCTCGCCACCAGAATGCAAGAGAGTTATCCTTGACGTCTGTGATTTTCACTCGGAACTATGGAGGGAGAGGGGTTTCATTGAATATGCAGAAGAGATAGATACAATCCACCAAGAATATCTGGATTTGGGTGTTCCAGTAGTTGTTGTTGGAAAAATGCTCAAGGAGAGTATGGGATATAAAGATGCTGTGATAATCCCTAATGGAGTGGATGTTGATTTGTTTAGAACCGCTAGTTGTGAGGATCTAAGAGCTCAACTTAACCTTGGTGAACGGGTCATTGGGTTTTATGGCAACCATGATTTTATAGGTGAGATCAATCTTCTTCTTGATGCTGCTGGATTACTTGTAGACGATGATGTTTCATTTTTAATCGTTGGTAGGGGCAGTTCATTAAATACCTGTAAAAGACTTGCTAAAAAGAAAAAATTGGATAATATCCATTTTACGGGTCTTGTCGAAAAGCAGCATATGCCAGCATATTATAAGCTTGCTGATGTCTTGCTTAACTTAAAAAAACCTAGTCCTTTTTGGGATATGGCTTGCCCCCAGAGGATTATTGAAGCTACTGCATCAGGGAAAAAAGTAGTATCCTCGAAGATAAAGGAGGTAATGTCTTGGGATTTTCAGAACATAACATTTTTTGATTATAATCCTGATGATTTAGCAGAAACAATAAAAACTGCTTTGAATAATGACCTGGTCCAGGATGATAAGATATGGGAATTTGATATAAGAACTGTTGCGGGAGAGTATGAACGATTGATAACAAGTATTTGACTTGTTTTATTGGTAAGTTATAATATACAAATAACAAATCGGTTTTTTCATTAAATTTTAAAAATGAGAATTGCATTGATTGGATGCGGGAATATAGGAAGTTTTATAGCAACGGAGATAGATGAAGAACGGATAAAAGGATCGTTGACTCGAGTATATGATATAGACGAAGAAAATGCAATCCGTCTGATCGGGTGCTTAAGGAATAAACCAGTGATTGCTAGAGATATCAAAGACCTGGTTGAGGGAGTGAATATAGTTGTTGAGGCCGCATCACAAAAAGCAGTTAGGCACTACATTCCTATTGCTTTGAATGCTGGTGTGGATGTCTTGATTATGAGTACTGGAGCACTACTTGACACATCACTTCATGAGGAATTGATGGGTCTTGCTGAAAAGAATAATTGTAATATCTATATCCCCTCTGGCGCTATTGGAGGCCTTGATGCATTAAAGGCTGCGGATAATGCAGACGTGCATGAGGTTGTTTTAACCACGATTAAACCGCCTAAAAGCCTTAAAAACATTAAATTTCTTGAGGATAGTGGCGTGGATGTTGAATCCTTGAGTGAAGAGACTGTCTTGTTTGAAGGATCTGCATCCGAGGCAGTGAAGTTATTCCCGAAAAACGTGAATGTTTCAGCTATACTCTCGCTTGCTGGAATCGGGCCTGTAAAGACGAAGGTTATTGTGAAATGCGATCCAACCAGTGATAAGAATATCCATGAGATAATAGTCAAAGGAGATTTTGGAGAATTCTCATCCAAGACTATGAATGTTCCCTCACCAGACAATCCAGGAACATCATATCTCGCATGTCTTTCAGCAGTCCAGACACTAAAACAGATAAGTGAGAAGATAAAGATAGGCACATGATAGAAGCCCCACCAGAGTTAGGCACTACACGACTACAAGAGTTAGGCACTACGCTTTCGGGGTTGGTGTTAGATGATATAGCTTCATCACAGGCTTGCCTTCAGTAAGCTTCATCTGTGCAATAGTATGTTCCGCTGATCCGCCTGGAAGGACTATGACAACCTCCTCACCAGGACATATATCCTTCTTTAGGCCTTCTGCAAATATCCCTTCCTCACCGGGCGGACGGACTTCAACATAATGGTCTGGAAAAACACGACGAAGAAAACCAGACAGCTTCCCACGCCACTGACTGTTGTCTGGGTCATCCTGGACAGGACAATCCTTCATCAAAACACAGAATACAGGAGGTATCTCCGGTACAAGCGGTTCGAAAATCTCCGGGCCAATGACCGGTGCGTCAGGCCCTATCAGAAAGTCTCCGAGTGCGGATGGAAGCATCCGCTCTAATCCAGTAGTCAATTGTTTGAAGCCGGCATCCGGCAGACCGATCATGATGCCTTCAAACCTAGGATCATGTTCATGCAGGACGTCAATGGCTGCCTGAGCATGTTTCAACAAGACCTTGGTTATTGGCGCCTCCAATTCTCTTGCTGAAAACGTCTGCTCTCCATCTTTCCTAAGAATCGGTCCGTCACTCCCCATAGATCTCATAAGAGGATTAGTCGGTTCTTCTTGACGACGGAATCTGTTTGTTCCCATATTAAAAAAAAACCGCAGTATACAGATAAAAATCAAGGATTTGCCCAGATTTGGCTGATATTCAACTCCTCCAGATTAAAATAGTTGACTTTCCAAGAATAATGGATGAAGAAGATAATAGACCTAGACAAAAATGTGGCGCATCTTACAACAGGCTTCCAAGCAACGAATATAGACCGGGCCAGAGAACTCATAGAGCAGATGAAAGCCGAAGATTGCACTGTATTCCTATCTTTCACAGCTAATATGATGGCGAGCGGCCTTAGAGGATTATTCATTGAAATGGTAGAAAAAGGATTAGTTGACATTGTTGTCACAACGGGGGGCAGTATAGACCATGATATCATAAAGGCATATAAACCCTATCTGCTTGGTTCATTTGCAGAAGACGATGTGGATCTCCACCAGAAAGACGTGAACCGTATCGGGAACATCTTAGTACCAAACGATAGATACGAACTACTAGAGAAAAAAGTTGTGCCAATACTAGACAAAATATATAAGAAACAAAAGACTATCACGCCAACACAACTCGTAAACACTCTCGCACAACAAATAAAGAAAAAAACATTCATAGGAGAATGCCATAAGAAAAACATACCAATAATCGTGCCAGGCCTAATAGACTCTGCTCTAGGCCTGCAATTATTCTTCTTCAGGCAAACACACAGGGACTTCATACTGGATCCAGTCGGAGACATGCAATGCCTTCTAGACACAGTCTATGACGCTAAAAAGACGGGGGGGATAATCCTTGGGGGGGGCATTTCAAAACACCATACGATAGGCGCCAACCTATTACGAGGAGGACTAGATTACGCAGTATATGTCACAACCGCCCCAGAATACGATGGATCCCTATCTGGTGCGCTCCCCAAGGAAGCGAAGTCCTGGGGCAAACTAAAAGAGAAGGGGAAATCAGTTTCCATTCATTCAGACGCTACAATCGCCCTACCCCTTTTACTGAAAGGCCTCCTATGATTCCCAATAAGTAACCAGTCTTTTTATAAGCAAATACTCAATATGATTGGATATGACAGATGATCTAAAAAATGAAGTCGAAAAAAGTCTTGAGAAAATACGGCCCATGTTACAGATGGATGGTGGAGACGTTGAACTTGTGGGAGTTAAAGACGGTGTCGTAAAAGTCAAATTGAAGGGTGCCTGTCATGGATGTCCCATGTCCCAGATGACCCTACAACACGGCATAGAACAAACCTTGAAAAAAGACATTCCAGGCATTGAAAAAGTCGAGGCAGTAGACGACGAGTAAAAGATTACAAGAGATATATATTCTCCCAATCATAAGTCTAAAACACTGAATAAAATAGTGGTTGGGAATGGTTTCTAGAGTACGAAAACGAGACGGACGCATTGTAAAATTCAATGAAAAAAAGATTGCTAAAGCAATACATAAAGCAATAGAAGCAGTAAAAGGAAAAGACGGGATAGAATCCGACAAACTCGCTAAAAAGGCTGTAAAACAGATAAACACCAAGTTCAAGGGGAAAACACCCTCCGTAGAAGACGTGCAAGACATCGTTGAAAACACATTGATAACAAACAGCAAACCAGAAATAGCAAAAGCATATATAATCTATCGACAAGAACGGAAACATATACGAGAGACAAAATCCCTACTAGGTGTTGAAGACGATGGAAAACTATCCTTAAACGCCGTCAAAGTCCTCGAAAGACGCTACTTAAAAAAAGACCCAGAAGGACAGGTAACAGAAACACCAAAACAATTATTCCAGAGAATATCAAAGAACATAGCTGAAGCAGACAAAAAATACGATAAGAATGCAGACCTGAAAAAAACAGAAAGAGAATTCTATGACATAATATCAAAACTATATTTCATGCCAAACTCTCCGACACTAATGAATGCGGGAAGAGAACTACAACAACTATCAGCATGCTTCGTGCTTCCAGTAGAAGACACTATGGAAAGCATATTCGAAGCGATAAAGAATACTGCATTGATACACAAGAGTGGTGGAGGAACAGGATTCTCATTCAGCAAGCTCAGACCAAAAGGAGACCATGTACAATCAACAAGCGGAGTCGCATCAGGACCATTATCCTTCATGAACGTGTTTAACGCAGCAACCGAAGTAATCAAACAAGGAGGTACTCGAAGAGGCGCAAATATGGCCATCCTACGAGTAGACCATCCAGACATAATAGACTTCATAACATCCAAGGAAAAAGAAAACGTGTTGAATAACTTTAACATATCCGTGGGAATGACAGAAGACTTTATGCAGGCAGTAGAACAAGACAAGGATTATGACCTGATAAACCCCCATGATAAAGAAGTCTTAAACCAGATAAATGCCCGACATATCTTCGATCTGATAGTAACAATGGCTTGGAAGAACGGGGAACCAGGCATAATATTCCTTGATCGATTGAACAAGTATAATCCAACACCCGCGATCGGAGAGATTGAGTCGACAAACCCCTGTGGTGAACAACCATTATTACCCTATGAAGCCTGTAATCTCGGCTCAATCAACCTTTCAATGATGGTTGATGACGGACAGATTAACTGGAAGAGGTTAAAGAGAGTAGTTCATATTGCAGTCCACTTCCTGGATAATGTCATCGATATGAGCAAGTTCCCCTTACAAGCGATAACAGACATGGTGAGAAACAATAGGAAGATAGGATTGGGTATAATGGGTTTTGCAGACATGTTGATACAAATGGACCTGCAATATAATAGCGAGAAAGCAATTGAGACTGCTGAAAAAGTCATGGAATTCATAGATACTGAATCTAAGAACGCTTCTATAGAACTGGCAGAAACGAGGGGAAGCTTCAAAAACTTTAAGAAAAGCATGTGGACAAAGAAAGGATATAAAAAACTAAGAAATGCGACTACAACAACGATTGCGCCAACAGGCACAATAAGCATAATAGCAAACTGTTCAAGTGGAATAGAGCCATTGTTCGCAATATCATTCATCAGGAACATACTCGACAATACTGAAATGGTCGAGGTAAACCCCTTGTTTGAAAAAATAGCGCGTGAAAAAGAGTTCTACAATGAAGACTTGATGAGAAAGATCGCCAGGCGCGGAAGCATCCATGGGATAGAAGAAATACCCGAAGAGGTTGAAAATGTTTTCGTGACAGCCCATGAAGTAACTCCCGAATGGCATGTCAAGATGCAGGCAGCATTCCAAAGACACACAGACAATGCCGTATCAAAGACTGTAAACTTCCCATTCACTGCAACAACAGACGAGGTGGAAGAAGTCTACCTGCTAGCATACAAGCTTGGATGCAAGGGAGTGACAATATATCGTGATGGAAGCAGAAGCAATCAAGTATTGAATATTGAATCAGTCAAAAAGACCAAGGAAGACAAAAAAGAAGATAAAACTGAAGACAATTGCCCAGAATGCGGGGGGAAACTAGTATTTGAAGAAGGATGCTCAAAATGCCCTGGCTGTGGTTATTCAGCCTGTAGTATCGCGTGATAAACATGCCCCGTAAAAGAAAAAGAAAAGGCCTTGTACACGTATACACTGGGAACGGTAAGGGTAAGACATCAATTGCAAACGGCCTTGCATTACGTGCTATTGGCCATGGATTTTCGGTTTATATGATCCAGATGCTTAAGGGCGGAAAGCATATGGGTGAAGTGATAGCATCTGATGAGTTCATGCCAAATTTCACGGTCGTCCAATATGGTAAGTCTTGTCCTTATTCAGAAGAAATGAAGAAAGGGACTATAGAATGTGGAAATTGTACTGATTGCTTCCTCTCTAGGAAAGAAGAATCAAAGTATGCTTTAGACGCAATTGCACATGCTGAAAAAATATTAAAATCTGGGAAATATGATGTTGTGATAATAGATGAGATAAACAATGCATTAAGAAAAAGATTGATCCCCGTCGACTCAGCTTTAAAACTGATAAAAAAGAAGAAAGCCAGTACGGAACTAGTTCTAACTGGCAGAAGCGCACCAAAAGAACTGATTAAAGCTGCAGACTATGTGACTGAACTAAATGATGTGAAACATCCGTTTAACAAGGGTATGAGAGTCAGGCGTGGTATAGACTACTAGATTAATTTATTTATCTAAAACGAGTTATCTATGTACTATGGATGTATTGGGTTTTAATCTAATGGTTTTCACTCCGTTAGGCGTGTTAGTCATCATTCTTAGCAGTATGCTCTTTATCCTAACAACAGGACTATCAGTATTAGGAGTTATCCTAGTCCTACTTTACAGGAAGAAGAATACAATAATAATACCAAATATAACCCTGTTCATACTTGGATTCCTCGAGTTTCCAGTAAAACAACTGATATGGTTGTTTGGAATAGACGAATCTTTCATCGACCAGATGGCTGTTGAAATAAGAAATAGACTTTACAAACACGCCTTTGCAAGAATTCCTTATACACAAAGGGCAATATTTCTTCCACAGTGTCTCAGACATCCGAAATGCCCAGCATCATTGGAAGCAGAGGGTTTGATATGCAAATCCTGTGGAAGATGTGGTATAAATCTGATAAAAGAATATGCTGAACAACTAGGATATAAAGTATTCATAGCCCCAGGATCAACCCTAATAAAGCGTATGATAAAAAAACATGGTTTTAAAGGGGTGATTGGTGTGGGCTGCGTACTTGAAGTATATGAAGGATCAAGACTTATGGCTTCTGCCGGCCTTCCAGTCCAAGCAGTTACACTATCTCGAGACGGATGTGTTGATACACGAGTCGATGTTAATGAATTACTGGAGATGATAACCTATGATAAGGAAAAGATAAGGAAATGGAGTATTCACGATGATGAACGATTATTAGAATTATCAAGAAAAATATCCGGTTGCTGGGAGAATACACCCACAGATATTTCTGTCAAAGCAAAAACAGAGTAATATTAATAATCTCATTTAGTTATGAATGGGCTCATCTCACGTAATCTATTGACTGATTCATTCAAATGCTTGATAGCATAAACAAGTTCTTCCCGGGTGTTTTCTCTGCCAAGGCTTATCCTCACGGATCCATGCGACTCTTCAGGCTTTCTTCCAATAGCAGCTAATACATGGCTTGGTGTGAGACTTGCACTCGAACACGCCGATCCTGTTGAAATCGCTATGCCTTTAGCATCAAGCATAAGAAGAAGTGATTCACCTTCAATATAAAAAAAGCTTATATTAACATTATTACATAACCGATTATCTCCTTTAGGACCATTCAAATGGGCATCTGGAAATTTCACTAGTTCTGCGATCATATAATCACGTAATCCAGCCATCTTATCTATTGATGTGGGGGTCATCAACTCAGCAGCCTTTGCAAAACCAACCGCGCCTGCAACATTCTCAGTGCCTGCCCGAAGCTTATACTCATGTGCTCCACCATGGATCTGGCTTAAAACCTTCTTCTTCAAATCCTCCCTGATATAAAGGCCTCCGATACCTTTTGGACCATGTATTTTATGGGCTGCAAATGATGCGAGACCAATATTTTGTTTTTCCACGTCTATCTTAGTCTTTGTATAGCTTTGGACTGAGTCAGAATGAAGTATGACTTCCTTTTCATTACATATCTTCCCGAGCGTAGTCATATCCTGGATCGTCCCAATCTCATTATTGGAATGCATGATTGACACTAGGATTGTGTTATCCGTGATGTTCTCCTCTAGGGTTGATGGGTTTACAAATCCTTTCTCATCAACGTCAATGTAGGTTATGTTAAATCCGTTTCTTGCAAGAAATTCACATGATTTTAAAACTGCGGGATGTTCTATCTTTGTTGTTATAATATGATTGCCCTTGTCCTTTAACGCATATGCAATCCCTTTAATCGCAAGATTATCTGATTCACTGCCACCGGAAGTGAATATGAATTCTTCAGGTGATGCATTGATTATCTCTGATAGTTTTAACCTAGATTCTTCAAGTGCTTCTTTTGCCTCTTGTCCAAACTGATGGAGGCTTGATGCATTCCCATATTTCTCAGTGAAATAAGGTACCATAGCAGCTAATACTTTCTCATCCACGGGTGATGTTGCACCATGATCTAGATAGACTCTCATATCCTACACCATATTTATATACATTAAATCACTATGTTGTGTACTCTTTTACATTACATGGAGGTTTAAATATGCCACCAACAGTTGACGAAAATAAATGCACTGGATGTGGGGCCTGCGTATCTGTTTGCCCAGCCTCTCCCGTCGTCTTTGAGATGGTTGAGAAGGATGCTGGTAATAAATCAGTTGTTAAAAACCCAGACTCCTGTATCGAATGTGGAGCATGTGTTGCTTCATGTCCAGTCGAGGCTATAAAACTTGGTCCAGTAGAGGCTTAGTTACAGAAATACAGTTATACAATATCTTAATATTGTATATACTCTTTTTTTTTATTTTAATTATGTTGTTTTATGCATTTTAACAGCTTTTCATTATTGAATACTGTTTCTATACACCCGCTTGTTTCAAGGACAATTCCCTGTGAGGCCACATTTAATTTTGACATGAGTTGTAGGAATTCTTTTATCTCAAACAAGCAGCCTAAACCGATTGCGGCTTTTGGTTTGTGTTTTACTGTCATTCTTTTTACAAGGCTTGATCCAGGGGCGATAAAGAATTTATATCCCATTCCTTCAACCTCTTTTTTCAGTTCGCCAATACCACATTGATTACATTGAATGCAGTGTAGGCCGTCATAATCTGATTTCGCTGGGCATTTGCGGTGGCGTACGCATTGTGGTATGAATATTATCCGCTTGTTATACGGGGTTTTCTTGAATTCTTCAAGGCTCATAAAGTTTTTAAGGTCTATTAATGCTTGGACTATCCATTCTGTCCCGAATCCTATGAATTCGAATGTTCTTGTAATGAAGTTTTCGCCTAGTCTAGCTAGGAATAATGTGCATCTTGGCAGTATCATCTTCTGTTTTTTCTTGATTATTACCAATGAGCCTAGTAGGAGGATTAATGATCCAATCAACAGGACTGAGATTAAGACTACTACTATCCCAATTACTCCCATCATGTTCACGGTCATAAACGATGAAAAATCCATTCTAATACCTAATTTACTGGTGCGTAGTACATATAGACGTTCTCTTTATTATAACTCTTATCCTTCAATTGTTGGTTTTACACCTCCTTATTCAGTTAGAACACACGATTAGCCAATACTGATGAGGAAAGTATCAGAGGCCCTCAGCAGATATTAATCGAGTATCCTCCAGCCAAATGATTCTTTAATAGACTCAATGAATAATGAAATGTAGTGCCTAACTCTTGTAGTCGTGTAGTGCCTAACTCTTGTAGTCGTGTAGTGCCTAACTCTTGTAGTCGTGTAGTG
>CAYREE010000001.1:97500-106929 GCA_964423225.1 uncultured archaeon
CCTAACTTTGTTTAATCTATTAACTGTAGCTTAAATTCTGGATAGTCTTTCTTCAACTGTTGCATTATTCTTCTTTCTTCTCTTCAGAACCAGCCTCTTCAAGGGATGATTTATCTTCTTTCTTGCCCTTGGCAAGCTTTTTAACACCGTCTTTCACATCATCAATGCCTTCCTTGAACATCTCTCCAATAGCAGCAGCCCCGCTTAAGACCCCACTAGTCTCAAAAGGCATGAATATCTTCGTTGCCTTTCCATCAGCCATCTTCTCCAGCGCCTCTAAATACTTAATTGTTATAATGTCTTTTGTGGCCTTGCCCTGGTGTATTGCACCGAAAACCCGGCTAATAGCTTTGGCCTCACCTTCTGCGACAAGGGCTTTACGCCGTCTTTCAGCTTCTGCAACTCTCTCAATTGCTGTTGCACGGCCCTCGGCGTCCAGGATCTCCGATTGTTTCTTACCCTCTGCACGTAATATCTCCGCTTGCTTAGTACCCTCAGCTTCCAGGACAGACGCCCTCTTTGTCCGCTCAGCCTTCATCTGCCTGCTCATAGCATCTACAATGTCTTTGGGCGGCCTAATATCCTGTATTTCAACCCGTGTTACCCGCACACCCCATTTATCGGTTATTTCATCCAGGATCTTCCTTAATTCCATGTTGATCTTGTCCCTGCTTGCGAGAATACCATCCAAACCAAGGTCACCGATGATATTCCTTAGGTTTGTCTGGGCAAGTTTGCTGACAGCCTCCTCAAACATAGCTACATTATACATCACTCTGAACGGGTCAGTAACCTTGAAATAAATGACTGCGTCAACACCAATATTCACGTTATCCTTAGTGATGACCTCCTGTGAAGGCACGTCAATCAAGGCCTCACGCATATCGACTTTATATACGGATTCAATGAATGGTAGGATAATATTCATTCCCGAGCCAAGGGTTCGGTTATACTTACCCATACGCTCGACAACACCTTTTTCATAGGGTCTGACAATGATAACTGATTTTAAAACTGCGATAAGAGCGATCACGCCGCCAATGGCCATAATTATTGTTTCACTATCAAGTGCAGTAGCCATAAGATTTCCCCTATAGATTATACTATGTCCCAGATTAAATACCTGAACATAACCTTAATACTCGAAGTAACCCCTCTCCCCTATGCTTGAAACGGTTTATTAAGCCAGTAACGTATTTATAAGCTGGAGTAAAAATATTTGATAATACTGGTGTTTCACATGAGTAAGAGACTATCTGAGCTTTATGGGATGGACATCTATACGACAAAAGGACAATTTGTCGGAAAAGTCGAGGATGTCATATTGAACCTTGAAAAAGGAGAGATAATGCGTTTAAGCCTTATCTCATTCCGAGGAGGCGCTCTTTCCGGAGAGGCAATACGAAGAATCATACGTGAAGAAAGTGTTGCATATGAGGAAGTGGCGGAAGTCGGTGACATAGTTCTAATACATAAAAACCCTTCCACTCAGCGAGGCAGGACTAAAGGCCTAGCAGAATGAACAAAAGAAGCCTGTCCAAGCTTCTAAAAGAGATGGTGGGTGAAGATGTAGGTTTAGGGGATATTACCGCTTCATTTACACCCGATATTCTTGTGAAAGCACGGATTACTGCAAAGGATGATGGATTTGTTTCTGGTATAGCAGAGTTGGAACTCCTTTTTAAAATATATGGTATTAAATCAAGGGTATATGTTGCTGATGGGGATAAAGTCAGTTTTGGAGATCAAATATTCCTTCTGGAAGGAAGGGCAAGGAAGATACTTGTTGTCGAACGAACAGCTTTAAATATTTTATCTCGTATGAGTGGTATTACAACTCTTACAAAAGAATTTATTGCTGAATTAGCGCCAATTGATTCTAAAGTACGGGTTACTGCAACTCGTAAAACTACTCCATTATTCCGCTATTTTGAAAAGAAGGCTGTAGTAGTCGGGGGTGGGTTGATGCATCGGATGGGGTTATATGATATGGTGATGATAAAAGACAATCACTTGAAAGTATTCAAAGATGATGTTCGAAAAGCGTTGGAAGCAGCTAAAAAAGCTAATATTAAGTCAAAGATTGAGGTTGAAGCGACTCATATGGATGATGCGATACAGGCTGCGCGAAGCGGTGCAGATGTCGTTATGCTTGATAATATGGCGCCTAAAATGATTCCACCGATTATAAAAGAGTTAAAGAAACTAGGTTTGCGGGATAATGTGCTGATTGAAGTATCTGGAGGCATAAATCTTAAAAACATAGGGAGATACGCTCGTTTAGGCATTGACTGGATATCTATTGGTAAACTAACCCATTCAGCCACAGCATTGGACTATAGTCTAAATATTATCGATTAAAATGACTGAGTATTTCATAATATATTCCACTACTGAGTCCAAGGAAGATGCGATAACAATTGGACGCAACCTTGTAGAATCAAACTTAGTAGCATGTGCGAATTATTTTCCAGTCAACTCAATTTATCAATGGAAGGGGAAGATCGAGGAATCAAGTGAATACATGATTATATTAAAGACTATTGGGGAAAATATCGATGTTGTAAAAGAGAGGATCCTTGAAATTCATTCATATGAGTGCCCTGAGATCATTGTTGTTAAACTCGATGGTGGGAGTGAGGACTATCTAAACTGGATAAATACTTCAGTAAAAAAGCCAAAGTAATAGATCAATTAGCTTTCTCATGAAATAATCAGGTAAAAGATAATTTAGCAATCCGAATAAAGAGGATAATATCCCGCCTGATTCAACATTAACTGTTATCTTATGGGTCTCAGTAAATGGCTGTAGTTTATGTTTATAATTTATTCTTATAGTTATCTCGTAAAATCCATTGGGTGTATATGATGGGAGGTAGATTTCTTCAATCTTATTCAAATCATATGTTTTATATGGTAAGGAATACTCTGTTTCCGCAACATTATTTAGTATTCGCCCTACAGCGGTCGGGTAAGAACCAAAAACAACATTACTGATCATGATGCCCTCGCCAGGCGTATCAATAATAACCCTTACTGTATTTATTTTTCCGGGCGTAACCACAGGAATCCTATTTCCGGGTGTTATACCATTGATTTCAGCATTTACCTTAAATGGTTTATCATCTGATATAGCAGTTGCAATTGAGGGAATGCAACATAATAAGGCTATGATGATTCCAATTCGAACGATCATGTTATTTATCAATAATCTGAGTTATAAAATGCCTTATCTTAGAACCTTTCCATTACATGTCAGATCGATCACACTTGACGGGGTTCCTATACTACATTGTCCAGCATCTAAAATCAAATCTACTTTATTTAGAATAGATTCATCAATTTTATCGATATTATCTGGGGCGGGTTCACCAGATAAATTCACGCTTGTCGAGATAATCGGTTCACCCAGCATAGAGATAAGATTCTTACATACTCTATTTGGAGGAATCCTAACGCCAACAGTATCCAGTCCACAAGCCACAAAATCTGGAATATTACCCTTCTTTCTAAGGATATATGTGAATGGTTGATTGTCTTCTACATCAAAGGCAGTCTTTTGGTCATCTGTTACAATGGCATATTCACATACCATGTCAAGATCACTAAATGCGACTGATAAAGGCTTATCCATACCTCGTTTCTTAATATCGTATACTCTTCTAACCGGTTCTTCTTCAAGAATACATCCTATACCGTAAACAGTGTCTGTAGGGTAGATTAATACTCCACTTCCTTTAAGAACCTTAACCGCCTTTTTAAGTATCTTAATGCTTGGATTAAAAGGGTCGATTAATAGGATTTTCATTTGAAAATCAGGGTAAATCAAAACCGCATTTAATGCACTCTGCTTTTATGCCTAATCCTCTACAGGATTCGCATCTTATAATCTTTATCTTCCCGCATTTAGGACAGTCGAACTCACTATAGCCTGTTACCACTTCTGTCCCGCAAGAACTGCATTTTTTCCTAGTCATGGTCTAAATATATGATATAAGCATATTTAAGTATTATAGATATCAAATCATCATACTATAGGACTAACAATGAGTAAAAAATACGCTCCTGGTGAAAAAATCAGGATAACATTGAAAAACCAAGAGTTTAATGGAATTGTAATGCAAAGATCGGAATTAGATCAAAAAGAGCATATCACCTTAAAACTGGATAATGGATATAATATTGGCGTAAAAACAGGTTCCATTCTTGATATTGAGTCTCTTGGAACAGTAAAGTCTGACGATGAATACGAGACAAAGCAGGTTAAGATATCAAAAGACCTACCATCAGTCTCAATACTTGCGACAGGTGGCACGATTGCAAGTAGGGTAGATTATATGACTGGTGGCGTATTCTCAGCGTTTACAGCAGAAGAATTGATATCAGCAGTCCCTGAGATAGCAGATATAGCGAATGTTTCAGGACATCAAATATTTAATAAATTCTCAGAAAATATCCAACCCTCAGACTGGGTGAAAATAGCTAAAGAGGCTTATAAACAAGCAGAAACTGGGGTGGATGGTATAGTCATCTCGCATGGAACTGATACTATGGGATATACTGCCTCAGCATTATCGTTCATGTTATCCTCAAGCATTCCAATCGTATTGACTGGCGCCCAACGAAGCGGGGATAGAGGATCTAGCGATGCAGCCACAAACCTCTATAATAGTGTATTATTTGCGTCTAAAGCTGATTACGGTGGTGTCTGTGTATTAATGCATGAGGATATGGGTGATGACTCTTTTTTAGTACATGCTGGGACAAAGGTCCGTAAATTACATTCAAGTAGGCGTGACGCGTTTAAATCCGTTAATTCCAAACCTTTAGCCTCAATAAAAAATTCCGATATAGAATATCTACAATCTCCGTGGAAAAGCAGGGGAGGAGATAATAAGTTAGACACTCGGATTGAAGAAAAAGTGGCGTTTATAAAATATCATCCTGGTCTCACAGAGAAAATAATTGATTTCTATGTTGAAAACGGTTATAAAGGCATTTTACTTGAGGGAACTGGTTTAGGACATGTCTCGGAATCATTGTTTAAATCAATAGGCAATGCGATTGGCCAGGGGCTTCTTATTGTAATGAGCACACAGACCATTTTTGGAAGAGTCAATATGACTGTATACTCTACTGGTAGGATGCTTAAAAAGCTTGGTGTATTATCGTGTGGCGATATAATGCCTGAAACTGCCTATGTGAAGCTTTGTTGTGTATTAGGTCAGGCAAAGACTATTGTGGAAGCCAAGGAAAAATTTGAATCTGATCCTATAACTGGATTTTCTGATTAATTCACTGACTTATTTTTATTGACTACTCCTTGAGCTTGTTTATTACTTCTAGAAGATCTTTTAATGAGTCGTAAATTAGGAATGAGTTTCGAATTCTTTCTGCATCAGTCTCACCTAATGCATTTGACTTCTTTAATTTTTCATATTGTTCATCAGTTAATGTGACTAAAATCTTTTTTGTCATAATATAATATATCTCAAATATTATTTAAAAATAAGCTAAAAATATCTCAGTTATGTCTTTCAATATATTTTTAAGATATATTTTTGTGCATAACTCTAGGCTATCTTAAACGTGAATTATTTTAGGGTGTGGGATATGCCACCCCCCAATGGATCATCCCACACCCTATTTTTTTGAAAATATTAAAATTATCTGTTATTTCGTTGTTAAAAGCCTCCTAGCGGTATCTGAGAGTGAATAGATATACTGGAGCCTACTCATTCTGACCTCTTTGTTCACTTGGATTACGACTGGATAAGGGACATTTGGTTTTCTTCTGACCTCGCTTTCATTTAATCCCCTTAATTTTCGAATTAATGATCCAATACTTCTGATATCCTTGTTTAAAACACTGCTTAACTCAGATATGCTTAATGATTCATTAACCATCAATAAATTCACAATCTCTCTTTGTGTGGGGGATAGGTCACTTAAAAAATCAGAATATAATTCTATATGTGGTTTTCCACTCGGAATAACCTCCTCTGAAGCTGATATCGGATCATTTGCCTCCGTTTCCTCAACAATATCCTCAGTTATTACAGTTCCAAGAGCTTTTTCAACTGTCATTGATTCTATAGAAGTGATACCATTTTTTGCGCAATATTCGATAACCCTCTGGCCATTTTCCAGTAACTTACGAGGGATACTATCTGATGAATCACATAAGCGATCTAAACCTCCCTCTGTAAATGGTTCAATTCCAATTCCACCAACCCAGGACATTCTAAATCTTATTATCTCTTTTAATTGATCATTTTTTAATCTTTTGAGCCTTATTGATCTTGATTTTCTATCTCTGAATGATGATTCTGACGTAATCTTATTTTCGAGTTCTCTTAGACCGAAGAAAATCATAAAAAGGTTATCTGAGCGGTCGTTTAATATTCTCAACCATTTATATAACTCATCATCATAGTCTTGGGCTTCATCAAACAACAATAACATCTTATCGTTACCTAATACTTTTTGTAAAAATTCACCAAAGGATGTTCTATCAATATTTCGATTAAAAACTTTTTTCCAAAATGGCAACTTACTTTTTATCTTATCCATGACTTCTTCTATTGGTTCGTAAGCGTTGAAAGAGACTATATATTTAATTCCATCGGGCTTATAGTTTCCTAACTGATTCATGAATGTTGTTTTGCCAAATCCTATTGGAGCGGTTAATATCATTATCCTATCCCACCCTCCAATGCATTCACAGACATCTAGATATTCATCTTTTCTTTCGACTATCGGAATATCTATTGATGTTGATTTAATGAAAGGACTTTTAATCCAACTTAGTCCTTCATAATATGATTTTCTCTCCATCTTATTTTTAATAAGTCATTTGACTCTTTTTTTTGACTTATATATCATAACTTATGACTTAATATATTTAAAAATACGTCAAAATTCTCATCTAGTAATAAAAAATCAATATCCATTATACTACTCTGAAAACACATAAAAAATATATGTCACACTAATAAGTCAAAATAAGTCATGACTTATCTTTATGACGTATTTTTTTCATTAATAACTTCTTTGTGTTAAAATAATTTATCATGATCTTTGGACTTGATGATACGGATTCTACTGAGGGTATGTGTACTACGTATCTTGGATCATTAATATGGAAGAAATTCGGTGTCGGCGATTATCCTAGACTCATTAGATTAAATCCTAATATCCCTTATAGGACTCGTGGGAATGGTGCAGTTTCATTTGATATCAAGTCAGGCATTAAAATTAAATCAATGATTATCAAACTTGTTAAAGAACATGCTCACATTGATGTTAAAACTACTAATCCCGGTATTGTTTTTATTGATAGTTTATCAGATAAGGATATGAACTCTCTTACTGCATTTTATCATAAAGCTGTTTCAGAAGAAGTTAGTATTAGCGAAGCTAAAGAACTAGCAGAAAAGATAGGGGCCGATATTATCACCTTTAATAATGGGCGGGGTTTGATTGGTGCATTAGCTGCAATTGGTGCTGACTTATCCTGTGACTCAACCTATGAACTAATTTCATATCGTAAACCTGATAATTTTGGGTCTAAACGATTAATCGAATCATCATCTGTGTTTAAAATGAATTCTATATATTATCCCTCAGTATTCGATAGTATTGATGAATCGGGTAAAATAATCTTAATTACTCCCCGTGGTCCCGACCCGGTTTTTTGTGGACTTCGTGGTGAGCTGCCTGAGAATGTTAGTCAAGCTTGGAAAATGATCAAGCCGTGTGAACCAATAGAATTCACACAAATTTTCATTACAAACCAAGCAACTGACATACATTTGAAGAAGAAGAAGATAAGTCAATTAAAACCGTTTGATTGTGTGATTATTGAAGGTACTGTGACAAGCGAATCTATCACTATGCCTGGGGGGCATGTTTTCTTTAAATTAACTGATTCATCAAATCAAATTGATTGCGCAGCCTACAAACCAACTGGAGATTTCAGGAAAATAATTAGTAAATTGATTGTTGGGGATCGATTGTTGGTTTCTGGTGGAATAAGCAAATATGCGAATACATTAAACCTTGAAAAAATACAGATAATTAAATTAGCTCAGAAAAAAGAAGTCACACCTCCGAAATGTTGCAATAAGTCAATGACTTCTGCAGGGCAGGATAAAGGTTTTAAATGTAAAAAATGTGGTAAACGAAATAGGTCAGTTGACTTGATTAATATTGACCGAGGATTAGTCACTGGTGTTTATGAAGTCCCACCAAGTGCTCGAAGACATTTGAGCAAACCGATTATCAGACAACAACATTAATTTAAGCCCGTAAAATACTTAACAATGCAAAAAGACATTAAGTCAAGGATTAGATTCTATTTTGACGACTTAGAAACGCCAATAGGCAAGATTGTAGACATAGCAATACTGTTTTTCATATTTATTGCCTGTGTGACTTATGTTTTTGGAACATATGAGCATTCAGAAGATATAAACTCACTTCTTGAATCAACAGACCTGATTGTCGGAATTGTTTTCACAATCGAATATATCCTTAGAATCTGGGTTGCTGAAAAGAGGATTCGTCATATTTTCAAGATTTATTCAATAATAGACTTGATTGCCATCCTACCGATGTTACTTACCCTTTCTAACCTGCAATTCCTTAGAATTTTCCGTTTATTCCGGATATTTCGGATTCTACGGTTCTTAGAGCATAGGTACTTCTTTTTTGGAGCGATAACTGAAAATATGCTGATAATATCACGTATTTTATTCACGATAATCACAATCATTTTCATATGTTCTGGATTAATACTAATGGCAGAAAAAGAAAGCAATCCAAACATTGCAAGCTTTCATGATGCGGTTTATTTTTCAATAGTCACACTGACAACAGTCGGCTATGGAGACATCGTTCCAAAAACAATCCTTGGAAGATTCTTCACAATCCTTATCATTGCAAGCGGACTAATCTTCATACCTCTACAACTTACTCATCTTATCAAGCGACTATTGATATCACAAGATAAAAAAAATATTTTATGTGAACAATGCGGATTAAAATATCATGATCCTGATGCAATTCACTGTAAGCATTGTGGAAAAATAATTTATCAAGAAAACATTGGAATGTAAATATTCTTGATAAAAAACACTGTAAAACATATTTTTTTTACAACTCTTTTTTTAACTCAATAGTAATATTTAATATGGCTACAAAAAAGAAGGTTAAGAAAAAAGCTGTCAAGAAAAAAGCCGTAAAGAAAAAAGCTGTTAAGAAGAAAGTAAAGAAGAAAGCAGTTAAGAAAAAAGCCGTGAAGAAAAAAGTTAAGAAGAAAGCCGTCAAGAAGAAGGTTAAGAAGAAGGCGGTTAAGAAAAAAGTAAAGAAGAAAGCCGTTAAAAAGAAGGCTGCCAAGAAGAAGGTTAAGAAGAAGGCGGTTAAGAA
>CAYREE010000002.1:0-76066 GCA_964423225.1 uncultured archaeon
GCCCACAAAGAGAATAGGGCATGATGATTATGAAGGCATGAAACCAGAAATCATGAAACTCCTTGACAAGCATATGCCGAAAGACGTATCATAATAATCTGTTTGTGAAAAAGTAGCATAGACATGTTAGGATATAGAATACTACTGCTGATGGAATCAATGTTATAAATGCTATGAACAAACCATAATGTATGCTCGGGCAAGGCGGACAATAAACTGGTGAATCCTGGCAAGAATCCATACAAACAAGGACAAACATGCCATAATAGAAAGAGATAAGCTCGATAAAAAATAATAATATTAAAGACAAGATGATTTTTCCCCTATCAGGCCTTATGAAATCCTTCAAACCCATTTTACTAGAGCGTATATTTCAATAATGCTTCTTCTTCTTGGAAATGTAGTTTGCTTGGTACTATCAATATGTGTGGTGGATCTCCGAAATTATGTTTTTGAACTACTATTGCAGGTCCGAATCCAATAACTGGGTTACCACCGAGTCTTGACGCTCCTATTATCGTCGTGTCTGCCTTGATGATGCCTTCTTTCTTAATCCCCTCCAACTCTGTTAAAACACCAATAGCATAGTTGACACTCATGTATCTGCCGATATCATCCTTGATATCCAATAGGACTAGGGTGTGAAGCCCCATATTCAAGTTTTCACGTATCACATCATAAGGGCTTGTGGGAAAGTAATCACCTTCTGGAAATGCTAGTGTAGTAGTCCTTCCGAACTTGTATAACTGTAGTCCGATCTCGGCGACTGCAGTGAAGATGGATGATGAATGAATTACTTTAACACCAATATTATTCTTGTTTGCCTCAAGCATAATCTCTGAATGGGTGGTGGCAGCAAGAGGATCGCCGACAATAAGAAGACTTACACTACCATCTTTTGCCTCCTGAATGAATGGCTTGTCTTCTTCAACCTCTTTTCTATCAAGGACTGTTATACTCTTCCCTATTATCTTTTCAAGATTCTCTAGGTTGCCATTGAACTTATTCGTGTAAAACTCGACGTATATCTTATCAGAAGCCTTCAATGCATCAAGTCCTCTAATTGATATATCTCGTTCATCGTGCAAACCTAATCCAACCAGGTAAAGCATGGTAACTTTATTGTATTCATTGAAAATAACTATATAGGATGCCAAAATCTTTCTGGGGAATAACATTGGTGGCTGGATTAGTATTGATATCACTTGTAGTCGTCCTATACTATACTAGTATTGATTGGGTTTCAAGAGCATGCAGTTATTATGAAGAAGAATGGTTTGGCCGGGGGTATACACGCCTTCCCCTATGTAAGATGGTTGTGAACAATTGCATCAAAGCCTGCAGGGATTCATTGTCTAATAATACACTATTAGAAGACCGATGTCTGATTGATGGTTTAAAATACTATCCTGATATTACAGCATGGTCTTGTGTGATGCCAGATGATGAGAGTGCATATGAATGTCAAAATGTGATTAATGGTTCTAGTAAAAACATCATATACCTAGATGAGGAATGTGAACTGGTCAGAATAGAATATGAGATGAACTAGATATCGGAAATATGGTATCCTTATTTTATTTTGTCAAATATTCTGGTTTGAATTTTTCGATTTGTTTGTTGAAGAGTTGATACGAGCCCGCGATCCTCAATAATCGAATCACATCCTCTTTCTCCATCCCGTCTTGTTGGAGCCTACCCTGATAGTCTACTGTTTTTTCCATTTCTCTAATAAGCGCGGTTTTTGTGGGGGGATCATCGTATTGTCTTACCTCTTCTTTCATTGCATCCAATTCGGCATATATTGGTGCAGTATTTACGGTGTGTGGTGGATTTTCAAGTTTTTTACTTGTTTCCCTGATGAATTTGTTTTTTCGTGCTAAGTCATATCCAATATATTCTCTAAGTGTGGTTTTAGTGTCTGCATCGATTTCATTGCCTGCGATCCGCGAGCATAATTCATTGACATTATTCTCCTGGATAGATTGCCTTAGCATTCCCTTCCCCCAGAATATTTCTGTATTAACGTGCTCTGCTTCATGATCTCTTACTTGCCTTCCCTGAATAAGATCCTTCCTATATATGATTAAAGGAACTGAGTCTTTTCCAAAAACTATTGCCATTCCTGCAACATCTGCCTTCTTATCACCAATCAAAACTTGTGGGATTGGACCATTAAATGCAAGGGCAATATATGGTCTTCCCCTACCTTCTTCAAATTCAATATTATCAAGATTGGCATTATTCCAGTTTTGCCTTACATTCTCAGGTAGATTGTAAAAAAGATTTTCTAGTGATTCCTCCCGTTCTCTACTCCCTTTCGCATAGTTCAATCCTACAAGCCCTCCTGCAACCCTATCAGCCCTTGCAGTAGCAATCGCCTGTCGGGTATCCCTTGCTAGGCTTTCTCGTTTATCCGTGTGTAAACCTATGGTCAGGCTAATATCCAAACCTAATTGGTCATAACTTCTGACTCGAAATCCTGTATTAGGATCAAATTGTGGTTTATTCCCAAGTGATTCAAATGCAGACTCTACTTCTTCAATTCCACCATTTCTCAATTGGGTATTAATGGACCCGATTAATGCCTCTGCTTCCAAAGGATCCCCGTGCAATCCATGTATTCTTGAAATAAGAGGATTCTCTTGTTTTGCTCCTTCCATGATTATTGGAGTCTTTTGTTTTTCGCTTACTTCCAACTTTACTCCATCCAGATCTCCAGCCTGTCTGTGACCGTCAGTTACCTTGTTTATATACTCTGTTGAGCGGCCTAGATGCGGTTGTGCCCCTTTACCAAATCTTTCATTTAAAGCAGATAAGGCAATCCCAATGTTATTCCTTTGGGTGCTTTTTGGATTAGCTCTGAAATGGTCTTTAGCAAGCCCATCTAGCAATTCTGCAGCTTCAAGATTTGTTGGAGCAAGTCCTAAGTCGACTTCAAGTTGGGCTAGGGGGGTTTTATCTATAACTAGCTCAACCTTTTTATCCTTTACCCTTACTTCATAGTCCCTTGTTTGTGATTCTTGTCTATGAACCCGAGTCATTAATAAAATTTAGGATTCGAAGACGTATTAACCTCTAACAATCGGATATTTTTCCCTAAATACCTCTCTTATCGATACGTGCCTTCGGCAGATGGATGTTAAAAAAAAGAAAAAGGTTTTGTCCCCCTTCGCAGAGGGACTGATCGGTTTTAGCCGACTATTTAGTGTACGTTTGCCTGTAACCAAGCGATTAAGGCGTTTCCAGCGTCTACTGTGTCTGCTGCGGTCCAACCTGCTACATAGACTTTGCTGCCGTCTTTCTTTACGACATACTGTCCACTTGCAGCCTGGATCTCGTCCTTAGACAATCCGCTTAGACCGTTTACTGCGGGTCCACCAACAATAACTAGATTCTTGGTGGTGTCAGCAGCGATCTCTGGCACTACTAGGTTTCCAACAAGTGGGTTGATGGAAACTGTTGATGCACTAACAGACTCAGCTTGCACGCCGAACTCCTTCACTAGGTAACTGCAGCATCCGACTGTCTTCTCGGTTCCCTCGTCCGCCTTCGTTACGACTGCGTCGATGGTTGTTGTTGTCTCGTCTGTACCGAGGAAGATTGTCGAATAAACGACATCTTGTGGCTGGCATAACGTTACCTTGTCGACTTCCCTGCTTCCGCCCCAATCGACGGTTGCACGGGTACCTCCTTGTGGAGTTATCAACAAAGTGTCCTCTTCGTTCTGGAAGTTGATCTGCCTTCTGGCAGTCGTGTTCCAGGGACTAGCGTAACCGCTTGCCAATACGGACTGACCGTAGTACGTATCTACACTGTCGTTGAATGACCTGTCATAGAAGTCTATTATAACGTACTCGCCCTCTTGGTTCAAAACCTGTATCAATACGTCGTCCGAGTTGCTTTTCCTGTCGTTGTTCAAGTCATAATCTCCTATCATACCTGCGTTGATGCTTGAACTAGAGTAGGCTTGTGGCTCGTTCACTAGAGATACGGCTAACGTAGAGTCGTCCTTCTGTATCTTCGACAAGGTTCCCGCTAGGGTTCCGTGACATCCGATCTGAGTACCGTTCATTGCTGCTGCAGTACTCTGGGTTGTAATATAGATGTCCGTACCATCGTACAATATATAGTTCGCTGGTCCTGAACCGAAGTATACATCACTGTCGTTGACATCAGAGTCTGGCTCGATTGAGTCAAGCTCCTGGTCGTTGTCAGCTGCTGTCTCGAAAGCGTACGTGTACATGTAGATTACATCAATGTCTGATGTAGCTACTGCTGTCAAGTCATAAGTCCTCTTACCACCGTTAAGCAAGTCCCTTAAGGTAACCCTCATGGTTGTTGCGTCGGTTGTTAGTGCCTTAGCGTCGTCATACTCGTAGACTAATCCGTTGAGTAAGAACATCTCGCCTTCAGCGAATGGACCCATATCCATAAATACGCCATCGTACCTGTTTCCGTCGTCTCCAGTGAAGCTTATTCTACACCTTGACTTATCCTCTTTCTCGAAGATTATGTCGCCGCTTCCTGCACCAGAGCACGGGCTCTCTGCATAGTCGTTCGTCCTGAATCCGTCGTACACGAGCTTGAATGTGCTCGGGAAGTTCAGAGCCTCTCCTTCTTTCAATTCTATAGAGTGCCTGTACTGTACTGTTAAGTTCGCTAGTACTGTACCACTTACTGCGGTAGAATACTCTGTAACATCGACTGCACTGTCGTTAGCTCCAACAGTCTGCAAGTCTACTTTCCAGTACTTCTTAACTTCTCCGCCTAGCTCCATGTCCTTACCGTCTTCTAGTAGGACGTTGCTGGTCGTGTCGTAGACGATGATGCTTGCGGTTGCTACTGCGTCTGCCTCTTCTGCGTAGACACCTGCAATTTCAATGTCGTCAACGATACCGTTCGCCATCTTAGAGATCTGCGTTTGTACGACTGTTCCATCGGGTTTCTCAACATCCAATAGGATACCTGCAACCTGGTACTCTGCTGAGTATATCAGGTGGTCGATCTTGAACTTGTATCCCATATACTCTGAAGTGTATCCCTCAGAAGAGATGTCGTCCAAAATTTTTCCTTTTGCTAGGTATATCTTAGTCATACCTTCGACGTCCTTTACATAGTACTCTTCTCCAAAGAGGATCATCTTTCCTCTCCATTCGAAGTCTAACTGGTCGTCTGTTGCAGTTCCGCCGTCAATGGTGTTCATTGGTACGTAGCCTGCGTCGACGATGTAGGTTACTGCTTTGCTTGGGATCTTCAAAGTCAAAGCTTCTGCATCATCTGTGCTCAAACCGTCTTCATACCACTTGATTACACTGTAATCGACAGCTATTTTCTCCTCCATCTCGTGCTCTGGGTTCTCCAGTTGTGCGAGACAAAGTGTTTGGCAGAACAAACAATGTACGTTGTTGTACGTACCCTCTTTAAGAATTCCTGCCTCAGTCCTCTGCTGCTGATCGCATGCTAGACTGTAGCTTACGAATTCTCCGCGGGTATACGTCTCAACCGCTGTACCAAACGTTAGTCCATCGTTCTCAGAGTAGAAGTCGTAGTATCCATCCGAGTCATTGTTGACCCTGATTAACATCTCTCCCATTGGACCTGTATGGCCTGCTTGTTCAAATTTACCAGTGGCTCCCTTTGCTGATACTCCTAGAACAACTTGTCCGCTGGCTGTACCGCCGTCGGCTGCTGTTGTTGCTTCGGTATAAGCTAGGTTACCGATCACCGCTGCAATATTTCCTGCTGCAACGGAGTCAGACGCAAGACCCTTCTCACCGACAACAATCTGTACTACTGGATTGAAGTTGGCATCATAGAAGAAGTCTTTCGTCAATCCGGTGTCGTCCATGCCTGCAGATACGGAGCCAGCTACTGCTGCTCCAAGCATTAATGCGCCTGCAGCCACGGATCCAATCCGTCTTAACGTTTTCATGGTTTTAAATACCTCCATAATTTAGTAGATTAAATTTATAATCGACTATTTTCGCGGTGCATGCTGTATGCATGCTTTGCGACCTACAGAAATTAGATGTTATTATATATATAATTTAAGTCGTACAATCAATAGTAATATGTGATAATAGTAGAAATAACGTACGAAATATCTTTTTATTGATTTTAAAGGTACGATTGACCTTATTTTAACCATATCTACTCTCTTACCCAAGGTTTTAACTTTATCCATTTGACTCTACCTTCTTTTTTAGTTTCTATTAGGTTTCTTTTCTCTATTCTCTTTATTATGTCTGAAAGGCTTGTTTTTGGTATCCCCGTGGTCTTGTAGATATGTGCTTGCGTGACTTCTTCTCCAGCCTTTTCAAGTATTTTTATGATGGCTAATTCCTTGTCATCAAGCATCTTTATTATCGAGTCTTTTACATCGCCTTTTTTATCATCCTCGTCTTTAGCGCTTTCTATGCTGTATGAAACGTTTCCTTCTGATATTCTATGTCCTGCAACGAAATCATCTGGTGGCTTGTATTCGACTTCTCCACCTAATCCGTTTTTATTTTCTACGACGACTGATAACTTCTTTTTCCAGAAGATGAATCCCATTAGCATGAAGATGACGATGATAAGCATTCCTAGGATGATGAAGAACGTATTTTCACCTATCATTATCAGTGGGGAAACATTTGTTTGAGTCGTGTTTTTAGTATCGAGGGTGGTTGATACTTGTGGTATTATAGTTGTTGTTGGCGGTGTTATACCACCGTATTCATATGTTACCTTGAATTCTATCTCACTTCTATGCGGATAAAGCCATAGCGCGTATTTTTCATAGCTTCGCAGAACGTCTTCTGGCTCTAGCTCGATGATTTTTGAACCGACTGGGAAGTTTATCCTTAATATAGTCTCCCTGGGTGTTGCAGGAGTATAATAACTTGCCACCCAGTTCCCTCCAGTCTTAACAGTTAGTAATGGTGAGCCGAATTTTATCAAAACATTTTTTGTCTCATCTTTTCTAAGTGGTTTTTTTAGATTGACCTTGATCTTATTATATTTCCCATCGTTTTTGATAGTATAATCTAGTCTACCTTCAGGCCCTGATACAGTC
Organism: uncultured archaeon; assembly: GCA_964423225.1. Lineage (GTDB taxonomy): Archaea > Altiarchaeota > Altiarchaeia > IMC4 > SCGC-AAA252-I15 > CAYREE01. The sequence continues at coordinate 7,061 of CAYREE010000002.1, forward strand.
ACGTTTTTTATGAATTCAGGGATTTTAATTATTGTACTTGTCTTATTCTCTCCAGACACGATTACTTTCTCTTCGATCCATGTGATTCCATCAGCTCCTATCCATAGATTGATATCACTTATCGTGTCTGCTTTAGCCTGGATGGATAATAACAATAGTATAATGGCGATAAACGGCTTATTCATCTTAGATTATATTAGTTTTTTTAGATTTTTTAACTGTAATAAACCCTGTTTTACTGTTATTCCTCAGATTTTTCCATCATCTGCTTGTATAATGCAGCTCTCTCAGGGTCTTTTAACATGGTTATTATCTGGTTTGAGAACATCTGCATGATGCCTGAGGCATCCCCTACAATAGCATGCATTTGGTCAGTGTTTAGCATTATTTCAAGTGGCTCTAGTATCTCGATACCGGTGGGTCCGTATCTCATCGACAGGTTTACGAATGCTCTGTAATCATCTGCGATAAGTTTTACCTCGGATACTCCTGAGAAATGTTCTGTTCCTTCGGTTTGTTCGATATCGAACATTTTTACTTCAAGGAGTTTTGCATGTGGTTCAGCATTCATGCGTTCGTAGATGGTTCCTTCCAATGCTTTTTGTGCTGCTTCCTTGTCATTGCCTTGGACTTCAAGGTATAGTCTTGCTAGGATTCCTCCCTCGCTTAACATGTCCTCTAAATCCAATTCCTTGTTGAATGTCTTCTCTGATATGGGCTTGTCAGCCATGTCTATAACTTAGGCTTTACTATTTAAAACATCAATGTTTTGGATATATCTGTTTATCCAACCACTCTTTGACCTTATCATGACCCAAATGCTCTCTAGCAAGGATTTCTTTGAATGGATCTCCTTCTATTAGCCTATCAAATAATCCTTGTTTTTCAGCTCCTCTATCTGGCCAGAGGATTATCGGCAAACCATTTTTTAGTGCGAGTGCTGTGAACTCTGAATATGTTTGGATTTCATCTCTATTGGGTGTGTCCTGCATTGATAGATGGACGGCGTTTATACGTGCGCCATACACATCTATCTCCTGTGCGTGTGGAGTTATGTCTTTGTTATATCGTGTTAAGTCATACCCTCCATGCGCATCCCTTTCTTTTCTCATCTCAGGGATATGTGTTGAATGTAGTGTCTGCCTATCCATCTTGAATGGATAGAATCTCCGGTTTTTTGCGGAGCCGCTCCATAATACTTCACCCTCTGCCATGTCAAGGCTTAGGTTTGCATATCTCCATGATGCTGGCATTTCTTGTGTGCTCCAGAATGTGCAGAAGACCATGTGACGTGAGTTATCCAGGTCTTGGAATAATTCTGCAAGATGTTTCTTGTTATCCCAGTCACCTATCCCTCCATGTATGAGTAGGCTAAAGTTATGCATGGAATATTGTCTAGGATCGGTGAGTTTTAATCCATAAGTCTTGACTTGGGGTACTTGGTATTGTATCCGTGATTCTTCAACTGCCCTGAATTCTCCATCTGGCTGGCTTGGTCTTTTTGGTTGATTCTGCCGTTCTCCATTCCAAGTGCTCATAGGGTATCTATTTGGGATGTACAAGTCTTTATATTTTAAGTTCTGATTGTCATACTCTATTTAGTATGGTGAAGGATCTTCTTGCTGACATAAAGTTTAGGTGGTATGATGAGTCGTCGCTTCTAACAGATGAGCCTCGCGAGCTAATTGAATTGTTCCTTGATTCGATTGGCATCACATCAAATGTCGCACGTGATCTCCTAGAAGTCATGGTGAATGCCCGTTGTCGGGACATACTTCTTGGACCCGGTGAGATCAAGATCTTGATCATCGAACTTAGAAGAAGGCGGAAGGATAAGGATCCGATGTGGGGTTTGACTGACCGGAACCTGCATTATTGGCTTGAATACTTCCAAGACATACGGTTCATGGATAATATCAATGGTAAATACAGGTTCACTGGGAACAAGAAGCCTAGTAAAGTATTCAAAGAATATACTCTGGAAGTCGTGAGAGAGTCTGCTGCTTATACTGAACGTATTTTAAAGAAGCTTGAGAAAGCATATGACCTATGACAAGTATGGCATGTGATAATTGCGGTGAAAATCCAAACATACACTTAAAGTATTATGATCAACGATTATGTGGATCCTGTTTTAACCGATTGTTTGAACGCAGGGTGAGAAAGACAGTCAGGTTGAACAAGCTGTTGCCGACGTCAGGAAAGATCGGTGTGGCTTTGTCTGGCGGGAAAGACTCGATGACAATACTCAACCTGTTGAATGACTTGACATCTAAAAATCCGAAACTATCTGTTGAAGTATTGATAATTGATGAGGGGATCACTGGCAAGAAACCCGTCTTTGATGGATGCTATAATTATTGTGACGAACTTGGGATAACATATCACTCCTATTCTTTCAAAAATGAGTATGGTATCAAGCTTGATGACATCATGAAGAAGGTCCATGATGATGGTGTTAACGCATGCACTTATTGTGGTGTGTTAAGACGGCGTTTGATCAATAGCAAGGCAATGGAACATGGTATCTCTCGGATCGCAACTGGCCATAACCTGGATGATGAAGTACAGTCTGCTTTAATGAATTTTATTCGGGGGGAATATGATCGGATAGCTCGGCTGGGGCCGTTGGTTGGGGCTGTGAAAGACAAGCGTTTCGTCCCAAGGATAAAACCGCTCAGGGATTGTCTAGAGGAAGAGGTAAGAATATATGCCGACTATAATAAGATTCCATATATACAATTTGATTGTCCGAACTCGATAGAAGCTTATAGAAAGAGCATCAAATCCCTGATCGACGATATGGAGGAAAAACATCCAGGCAGCAAGTATCAGATGCTAGCCAGCACAGACCGTCTGATAGAGATGATCAAGCCAAATATTATCGGGCAAAAGATGAAATATTGTGATGAATGTGGAGAACCGTCATCATCAAAGAAATGCAAGGTCTGTCTACTGCTAGAAAAGATTAGTAAACATTCATAATTGTCGTCTACGCATATCAGTATTGCTTCCTGCAACAGTCCCTAAATTACCGTCTCCAGGCAGAGATTGAGGCGACATTCGTTTAGGCCGAAGTTGGAGTAGTGATGCGGCAACCATACCATACCTATCTCTGAAATCAGGACTTCCTGCTTCAAGCATATCACTAGCATGTTCCAGCCAGGGTCGTACTCTATCCCCATCCTTTACTGCGGCTCGTTCCAGAAGTGTTAGAGTCTGTTCCCAATGAGGTCCGTTTATCGTGTGTAGTGCGAGCTGCTTATATGTTTCAGGATATACCATGCCCTTGTCTATACATCCTTCTAAGATCCCGAAAAGGTATTGGGGAGAGATTGCAGGTCCGACACGTTGTAGTATAGGCTGATCATTTAGCTCGAATGCAGCACCTACGGATACCTCTGCGGGTAGCATTTCACCCCTCTTTATGGCCGTTTCAAGTAGTTGGGCCCCGAAGTTACGTTGTAGGCCAGTAGGATCAAAATACATGCCATATTCCTTCTTCTTGGGTATGCCATACAAATCAATGGCTTGAGCAACCTCGCTTAGGGTTTCATGCGGTGCATGTTTTCCTGACTGTTCGAGGGTTTGCATCCTCACCATATCTCTAACGATATTGGAGACACCATGATCAACTGATGGTAGTGATCCATCATAGTGCTGGACGTTTTCCCCAGCATTCAATCTTTTTAGCCTATGAGTGATTTCAGCATACTGTGGGTCAGCCATAATACTTTTATACGAAACCCGGGTTATTAAATCTTTTATCTATTATTCCTGCCTAAATCTATGGTAATGGCTTTATTCAGGCGTACTCGTGAGGCTCATTATGCTGATGTCCCCGAGCTTCGGGCCGCCTCAGGTATCATAGATCGTGATAAAAAGATTGCATTGGATTTGATAGCACTTATGCTGCCTGATAAGATGTGGGGTAGGAGCGACAAGAAATTCTTTGAGCAGGAAGTTGTGCCAGAGTGGATAAAAAACGGTATTCTCATCAATAACCGTGAGGATAATGGCCGTGCACTAATCGACGTCAGCCATGTGTTGCGTGCTGTTATCGATGATGAACCGTCGCAACACAGGATCCGTCATGTACGGCATGTTGGCGGGTTATTCGAGGATATCAGCAAGAAACTCAATCCCACTGTAGAGTCAAAACATGCATTAACGTCAATACAGGCGGAGACAATCAGGCTAGCATTTGACGGCTCGAGGATGAGGGTATCCGGTGATGAGAGGCCGATCACTACTTTCAGGCGTGTCTCATCGATGATTGATAGAGTTCATGACGGGCGTGGCGACATGATGAATGCATTATGCCTGGCTCAGGCCACCAGTATTGAGGCTGCAGGCCGGGTTGCCGTGGATTTTCAACAGGATCCGGAGACTCTGAGGGAGATGACATATCATCTGGATGACTTGGCCAATATTCTGACACATAGTAAGATGAAGCTAGCTGAACATCCACGTGAACTATCCGCAATAGCTAATACTCTAAAGACTTCCCGTGAGGAGGCTTTTGTTGGTGGTGAGAGAGCAAGCAGGCTCTTTTGGGGAGTCCTTGGCCATATGCATGGTCATGGATCACAGCTTATCAAACCAGATAACCTTGATGATACAATGCAGATAATATTAAGGAATTCTGATGATTTAGTTAAGGCTGGGAGGTTAACCACACCTGAACGCGCATCATTATTCGCCCAGGCAGTCGCCAATACGATACATCTACTAGATGTCTCAGATCACGGGCAACTCGAGACGGTTTGCAGTAGGATAACCTCAATTCATAAACAACATAAATTGAGTCTAGAACATGTTGCGAAAACTCGGAGTAGGGATGATATTCTAAAAGTATTACAGATGAACTAGGTTGATTAGAAACCTGCTATCTGCGCTTTTATCTTCCTCGCAGTCTTTGTTCCGACTACATCCGCGATTTCTTTCACAGAAGCTTCTTTCAGTTTAGCAGGAGTCTTAAATCCTGCTCTAAATAACTTGCGGGCCCGGACTCTTCCAACCTCCTTGTAAGCTACAAGTGGCAATAACTCTTTACGCACACCGTATTTAACCCGGGTTTCAAGCTTCTTCACTTCAATATGGCTTTTCTTCAAACCTGTGATCCGTGTGAGCTCACATGCCGCATAGCATAACCATTCAAGATTTTGGATCCGCATATTCAATTGTCCGGGAGTAACATTGTATTCCTCTAGTATCTCGTCCTCAGTCTTCTCATTTATCCATTCGTCAAACATCAAGGCGGTCTTGAATCTGTTCAGAAACTCATAGTCCAAGTCAAAACCACCGATATCCCTAAGAAGCTTTTCTTCTGATTCATATGCTTTCGCCCACAAAACAGACTCCTCCTTCTGTCGTACCGGTAACTGTATTATCTCAACAGCATCGGAAACCACTTCAAGAAGTCCGATCTCGTCGAACATCTTCTTCTCCTCTGCCTTACCAAACATCTTTAGGTAATTATATCCTGTTAATGGATCGATGTATAGTTCTGAGACTCGTATCCCCAGTTCTGTTGGAACAAGGAACCTATCCTCTCTTCTAACAAATTCCCATTTGACAAGCTCTTCAACAATCTCCTCTAACATAGATTCGAAATCCTTTCTCACACCATATTGGAATCCGAAAAAAGTTGTGCGAAAAAACTCTGTGAGGGCGTCTAGCGTCCTTGTGAACGATGATGCAATAGATGCGAGGGCATGGAATCTTAAAACTGGTTTCACACCAAGTCTAGAATGAATGTCTTCAGGCTCCCCCTGCAGATAATGTTCGTCAATATATTCCTGTTCATCCTGGCTTGAAGCAATAGTCACAGCATATCCAACCTCATCATACCTAGGCCTGCCTGCCCTGCCTACTTGTTGTTTGTATTCTAAGACTGGGATGTATACAAGCCCGGTCTGAGTGTATCTTCTAACATCCCTTATGACAACGGTTCTGGCCGGTAGGTTGACGCCCGCAGAATTATGGACGATTATGCCTTCAGCGATAAACAGATGGTCGTTTGATCCATCGTCAGGCAAGACAACATCATAAACATTTTTACAATTGTTTTTCACTACACTAACTTCCTTAATAATGTCCCAGAAAATATCTCCGTCAAAGGCCTTGCTTCTCCATGTCCCCCTGATTTTTTTATCAAATTTTGAGTTACAGAGGGGGCAATTATCCTCTTTTATGAAATATTGTGATACTTCAATGTTTTTTTCCAATAGATTTTCATATATCCATTTCCCTAAATCATTTAGGCTCCAAATCCATTCATTTGCCCCAAATCTACGTTTCTTGATTAACGCATAATGGTGGTTGATCCGTGATACTTTTCCTTTAGGCTCGTAGCCTAATATCCTCACCATTTCCCTAGATGCTAGTTCACCCCTCTCCCCTAACAATTCTATTACTCTTTTTTTTCGTTTTCCCCATTCTTTTCCCAGTCTTGTTCTTCCTTTAAAGAGGTTTGGTCGAAGACAATATGAACACTTTTTGCAAGTAACTCTATCTACTTCATAGCGGTTTATGACCTCCTCTAATCCCCTCTGTTTCCTTTTTACGTTAAATCCTATGTATTTGTAGAAATCCAAGATTCCTTTCCGATTTTGTATATAGAGCTCTTGGTAATCACTCGTATCATATCTCCTATCATTAATGATGATTTGACTGCCTTTCCTCTCTCGAATCCAGGATACTATCCCATATCTCAATAAGCTTTTCTGCAGGGTCTTAATCAAACTATTAGAGATATTTGAGAAGCTCAGTCGACCTCTTTTTTCTATGCACCCGTCGGTATCAAATAGGCCCCTTATCAAATGTGCTAGTTTATCCTCTGATGCACTCATCAGCCTCATATCAATCTGTTTTTTAAAACCAATATCCACGCCGCTTCTGACTAAAAACTCCCTGAACCATTTGGTTTTAGTTAATATGATCTGTTGAGTCCCATAGTGATTTTTTACTATTTTATAATGCAAGCAGAATTTCTTGCAGATACGTGAAATCTTATTGATTATATCCTTGTCTTCACTGACTATCGATGGGCTCCCTTTGTAGATTATCTCTCCTTTTTGGGTTTCGGCACCTGAATACCCATCGCCAAGGAATACTCCTATCAAATAGTATATTGACTCATCAATCTCCGTGTCGTTGAATGGCAGCTTGTTGTCCTTCATGAAGTCAGACCACCTATTTTGTCTCAGGTCTTCGATTTTTAACTGACCGATTGTCGCTATTTTGTCCCCTATCTTACATTCCGAGGCTTTCACCAAGATTCTCTCACTACCATTGTTTAACAGCATCTTATGGTTTTCAGTGACGAGAATCGGCCCATAATTAGAAGTAGTTATCCTAACCATTCTTTTTGGAGCAAGTAACTCGACAATATCCTTGGTTTTCACAATGATTAGCTTGTTTTCCTTAAGTCCAATGACTTGTTTACCCGGCTTTATTTTCTTTACAGCGATCTCACTCATACCACTCCATATTTTGGTGTCCTCACTCAAACAAAGCGTAGGCGTCGCTGAGATCATCTTTAACAAACCGTTCTTGAATGAGTCTTCTATCAATGTTCTCTGCTTGTTGACAAGGCCTGCATGATGGAATGCGGTTCCAGTCTTAACGCATGCTGCAAGACGACGGCACTGTTTTGTATTGCTTGATAATGCGTCTAGTATTCCCCCAGCGATTTTTTCAAGCTTTTCTTTTTCCACAGTGAGTTTTAGTTGTTGGCCGAGTTTTTCAGCTACTGCTTCTGCACTACGCCTGGAGTTCACAAAGACGAGTGCCTGCCCATCCTCAACGGCATTCTTCACAACATCTCCTAGTGACTCCTCCTCTTTCACTACCACGCTCTCATGTAGTTCTACCGGCCTCCAATCAGAATTTACTAGAGTGGCGTTGAGCCATTCGGCTAGCTCGTCTGCATTTCCAATTGTTGCAGATAGTCCGATGACCTGGACGTCAGGATAAATGTTTCGGAATTTGGATGTCAATACCTCGTATACGGGTCCTCTGTCTGTTGCGATCAAATGTATTTCATCTAGTACTAGGACGCTTGTTCCAGTAAACCATTTTGGCCTGCTTCTGAGGATGGAATCGCATTTCTCGGCTGTTGCAACAATTATATCATAGGATGGTCGTCTCTTGTATTTACTGGAGTCAAGGTCTCCTACTTCTAATCTTACCTTATACCCGAACTGCTCGTATTTCTTGAATTCATTGTATTTTTCGTAGGCGAGGGCTCGAAGCGGGACTATATAGACTGCCTTCTTGCCTTCTTCTAATGCCTTCATTATTGCAAGTTCTGATGCGATCGTCTTTCCGCTTGCAGTTGGAGTGCAGATGATGATGTTTTTATGGGATAGTATGCCTGCTTTGGCGGCTAGTTCTTGTGGAGGATATAGGCTATCCACTCCAATATCTGCGAGCATCTGTTTGAATTCCGTTTTTACCTCGAGTTCCTCTACAAGCATTTTTTTTAGGATAAGTATTTGGGGTTTGAATGAAAAAGATGGGAGAGTGTATTGAAAAAGTATTTAGTCTACTACTTCTGGTCTGGGTCGAAGCTTTAAAGCCATGTCATTGCATCGTTTTCCGTTTACCTCATCACCTGCCGAATAGTATGCTAATCCAAGCCTGTTCCATCCGACATAATCATCCATATTCAATTCCACGAACCTTGTGAAATATCCTACAGCTTTCTGATAGTCGCCTCTACGATCGCTTATTATCCCCATGTGAAACCAGGTAGTAGAATGTTTCTTGTCATTTTCTAAGACACGTTGATAATATCCCAGTGCAGCATCTGGTTCCCCCCATTCCTGGTGGAATCTACCCATCGAGTGAAGTGCTTCAACATCATTTGGATTGGCTTTCAACCTTTGTTTGAGGCTGGCAATCTCTTTTATTAATTTTGCTTCATCAACCTGGACACAGGTTCCATGGACGTGTGGTCTTTCACCTGTATCTCTCATATCCTCATCTTGTTGTATTACTTCAACACCTTTTGGAATATCCCTTAAGAAATCACCAACTCTAACAATATCTCCAAATCCGCGGAGTCTCAGCTGATTTCCTCTGATACTATCAAAAGCATTGATCAAGGGGACTACCTCTTGCATACGTGCTATCGCATATTCTGGATTCTCAAGTTCCCAGGCTGAAACTTCTCGTCTACGATCTGGCCCTAGCTGGTCAAATGGCGTATCGGGATATGGTCTTTTAAACTGTTGTGCGATCCTATTTTCCCTCTCTGCTATTTGTCTTCCTAATTCTTCTTTCTGCTTAGCTTGTGAAGGAACTAACTCCATCACGCTAATGTCTCCGATCCTAGGCGATACTGCATTAACATAAAAAAGAGGGGTTTTTCCACTCATAATATATGAAAATAGGCAGGAAAGATTGAAGAATCAATGCTCATCAGGTGTTATATCATACTTTCTTAAAAGATACTTGAATGCTAGTGGGGTAAGAAGTGTTGTTATGAATGCCATTGACACGAGTATCGTCACTATCTGATTGTTTAATATACCAAGCTTGACTCCTACACTAACAAGGACCAATTCTACAGCACCCCGTCCATTCATCCCTGCAGACACTATCATGCTGTCTTCCTTCCTCATCTTCGCGACCATGCATCCGATATAGGATCCTATGAACTTTCCTCCAAGGGCGATGGCAAGTATTATCAGAAGGAAAAAGGCCTCATGGTATATCTCTATTAATTTAACATGGAATGCGAGAGAGACAAAGAATACCGGGCCAAGGAATCCATAGCCAATTGTCATCAGTCTGTCGTTTAAGGTCTTAAGCACTTTGGGATCTTTCATCTCTTCTCTTACAAATAATCCTGCTAGGAAGGCGCCTATTATCATATGCAATCCCATAACCTCGGCGATAACAGAGAAGATCAATGCTGTAAGCAGGCTGAATGTGAATCCATGACCCTCCTTTTCCACGTAAAACCTGTTGACCATAGGCAAGATCAGCTTGCCAATACCATATGTTATCAGGAAGAATAAAATCACTGACAGCATGGAAGATCCTATCGTTACATATGAGAAGTGTCCGCTGTTTATCGTGTTGACAAATGCAGAGAAGAATCCAAGGGCGAGTATGTCGTCAACAAGGGCTGCTCCAATCAATACGTGACCTATCTTGTTGTTGTGCATGTTCAAATCCATGAGTATCCTAGCATTTACAGCGATGGCTGTTATTGCAAGTCCAGTCGCTATGAATAATGCTTGATAGAGTGTTGCATCGGGCATTAGTATCAGGGTTCCATAGTATCCCAGTGCAAATGGTATTATGAAGCCGAAGATGCCGCATAGTATTGACGGTTTGATTGATTTGAAAAAGAGTTTCGGGTCAGTCTCAACTCCAGCATAGAACATGAGGAAGAAGACGCCAAGCTCTGCTAGAAATTCGATGTATTCGCTTGGATGGATAATATCTAATAGTGTCGGACCTAATATCAGTCCTGCTATCAGCTCGCCAAGCATTGGCGGCAGGTCGAACCTTTTTCTAAATAACCTTCCTAGATACCATCCTCCCAAAAGGATGAGTAGCAGTTGTGATATCGGTGATTCAAGCATGAAACAACCATTACGAATACAATGATTAAAAAGGCTACTGTTTTTATCCTATTTGTACAGCCAATTCCTCAATACAATGGGGGTGATAATGGTTGTTAAAAGACTCATGAATATTATAGCTACATACAAATCTTGTTCTATTATTTTTTCAGTTAGTCCAATTAATCCGACTATCATTGCGACTTCTCCGCGGGGAGACATTCCGAATCCAATGATCAGACTGTCTCTCTTGTTTATCCCCACCAATAGCGATACTAGATAGCATCCTACAACCTTGGTGATTACCGCCACCACAGTAAGGACAAGTGTAAACTCTATGATCTCCATTGTAATATAATGTGTGTCAACAAGTATTCCAAGTGATACGAAGAATATGGCTGCAAATATGATGTGAAGGTATTCTGCTCCTTCCTGGAAGTCTTTGCTGTGCCTTAGTTTGATGCCTTCTAATGAGACGCCTGCAAGGAATGCCCCGACTATCGCGGAAAGACCGATCCATTCAGCAACCATTGCATAAAGGAATGCGACAGTCATCGCGATGATGAATACGAATTCAGGATACTGTTTTGCAAACACGGTCTTATCAATCTTCTTGATATGTCGTCTAATAAAAGTGTGTCCGATATACCCTCCTAATCCCATGAACAAGATAGCTTTTCCAAGGATAAAGAAGTCTGATAACAGTGATACTTCACCATGGACTGCTTGGATGCTTATAGACAAGGCAACAAGACCGAGTATATCGTCTATTACTGCAGCACCTATTATTGCTTCTGCTGCCTCAGTCTTAAGTTTACCCATCTCCTTCAATACGTTAGCGGTGATTGCTATGCTTGTTGCAGTCATCGCAGTACCAACGAATACAGCACCCTTGAAGTCAAAGCCGAATAGTTCCGCTACGTAATATCCTCCGATCCAGGGGAATACAACGCCTGCAATGGCGATGACAATGTATTTTGGCTTATAGATTCCTGATAACTTGAATTCTAAGCCGATTACGAATAATAGGATTACTGCTCCTAGATGTGCAAGACTCGAGACAAAGTCTGTGTATGTGATCCAACCTAAAATACTTGGTCCAAGCAGTAGACCTACTAGAATCTCTCCGATAACGACTGATTGATTGATTCTGGATGCAATAAGATATCCGAGAAGCGAGAAGAACAATAGGAGACTCATCTGGAACTCAATCCCCGACTCGATCCCAGGAACCATTAATATCCCAATTCTTTTTTTATATTTGTAGGGGACATACAAGGGAATGGTTCTTTATATATAAAACACTCTTCATATGAACTATGTGTCATACATTGTTTGATTTACAATGAAACATGTAATCTATGTATTATTGATCCTATTTGTCTTAGGTTGTTTGCAGACATCGCGAGACAATGGCGATATCACTACGACTAATCTGTCATCCAATATGATTTCAACTTCTTCAACAACAATCCAGACAACGACATCGACCACTATCTTTTCAACGACATCACTAATCACTGATTTTGATTATAGCTCTTCCGTATTATATGCTGATAATTGCACTGGTTTAAAAGAATTGGCTGACAGACTGATCAATTCAGCGAATAAGTGTGTCCACGACTCTGATTGTAAATTATGTGAGAGCAAGTTTGGATGTCCCTTCGGATGCCATCATATCATCAATAAGGATTCCAATATCACTCCTATGGAAACGATTGTTGATATATACTCAAATAATTGCGATAAATGCGAGTATGATTGTCCTGAGGTTCCTCAAAGAGATTCGCTAAAATGCATTAGCGGAAAATGCACTTACATAAAACTATAGGCTTTCATCAAATAATGAATTTTTCAATATCCTCCCTGCTCGAAGTCGTTTTTACACTTGGTATCCCGAATGCTATCACTGCCATAAGCTCATAAGAATCTGGCACCTCAAGTGTTTTCTCCACTTCTTTCCTCTGATTGATTATCTCTCCAAGCCAAACACCTCCTAAACCAAGAGAATGTATTGTAAGCAGCATGTTCTGGATACAGGCGCCGATAGCCTGCACGTCTTTAGTATGATTATATCCTGATTCCCCATCCAGGAATACTGCAATACACGCTGGAGCATCCTGGATTATCCCACCATATCTCGTGAATCCAGCAATACCATCCTTTTCATCGCCCTTTAAGACCTTGAATTTCCAGGGCTGATTGTTCAGGCCTGATGGAGCCCATATTCCAGCCTCAATGATCTTTTTGATTGTGCTGTCATCAACATCATCCTCAGTGTATTTTCGAATACTTCTTCTTGTTTTAACGGCTTCTATAACATCCATTTCATCCACCTAGTTTATCATATATGTCTTTATTCAACATGTCCTTGGTAATTCTCTGCATATTAAAAATTGGGGCTCTTCTATTTTTTTTAGTTGGTAGCATATGGGGTGCATAGAATTCCCAGACTATCTCCCCATCCATTGTGACCTCAAATAACTTTCCTTTATTGCTGTATGTAATCAATGTGTTTCCATTTTCTAATCTTTGACTTCCGCTCCTTGAATCAGAGTAAAAATCTTTTTTTACATCAGATTCATATTTCCAGATTATTTTTTCTTCTATTGGATTATATTCGATAACCCTCGAATAGTTTCTATGATTTCCATTATCAAAGATCAGGATATTTCCATTGTCAATTATGCTTGGATTATGCGGGTAGTCAAGTTCGTTCATACCCCAATACCATTTCAAGACCTTTTTTTCGATGTCTAGTATAGCGATCATGTTCAGATGTTTGATGCAGATCAAAAGGTCTCCTCTCTTTGAAATAATTGAATCTTGTTCAAGATAGTCGACGGTATTAACATGGTATATATCAATCCCATTCTTCATTGATCGCTTATCTGATATACTCAGATTCGTGATGTATGATCCTTCGTCAAGTTTTTCATGTATCTTTTCAAGTGCATTGTAGTTTATCCTGGAATCTGTTTTTTCTAAAGTGTCATAGATGGATATAATCTCCTTCAATGATCCGTCTGGATTAAGTTTTGTGATAAGCGTATCCCATATCCTTAATTCAGTGCCGTTAAAGTTTATGTTTTTTAATATATCCTGGATAGCATAGTGGTTTCCATCTTCGTCCATATCCATGTCATGGTGATATATCTCATTTTTTTTAAACAATATCTTTGAATCCCAGTCAAGTTTGACTATAGCATTCCTATTAGATAATATTAACAAGCTACCGTCTGGAAAGAGCCTGCCATTCTTAAGTTTTTCAATATATTTTTTCGGTACTTTCCAAGAGTGAACAACGTTTCCATCCATGTCTAAGAGTTCAGCAATCTCTAGATTAAGGGGTATATACAGGTTATATCCTGGATATGCTTTTTTTAAATCGTATTTTACAACACCTTTCAGATTTAATCCGTCTTCATCTTCATCTGTTACGTATGGTAGATACCCTAGACCAAATAGACGTTCGTTTATACTATTTACTAAGCTCTCCTTCCCATTGTCGTTCGAATTGTTAGGTTGATTAGATAGCAGGTGATATGTCAGGATTGTCGTAAGTAGGATGAGTGATAATAGATATGTCTTTTTCATTTGTTCTTCAACCAATGTCTTCTTTTAATATGGATTTTGGATATCTTGTTAGCCTTGTCACAAGAGCTCTTTTATTTTTTGACTTTAGGCGGTCTGGGCTGAGGAAATCCCATACTATCTCACCGTTTTTCGTTACCTCGAATGCTCTGCCTTTTGTTGATTCGGTTATCAGTGTATTTCCATTAGGTAGTCTCTGGTTTCCTCCCACAATCATAGAGAAGAATGTATCTGGAGGTGTTCCCGTGTAGTTCCAAACAATGGATTGTGAATATGGATTTAATTCCAGTATCATTGAATGAGCTCTTTTTTTAAGGTCTCCATTATCGAATAACAGGATATTATTTGAGGGTAGAATTGTCGGATGATGAGGGAATAAAAGTTCTTTACCCCAACTCCAGCTTATCTTCTTGTTATGAACATCTAATATCACAACAGCTGGTCGAAGATGTCTGAATCCAAGGATGAGCTCTCCCTTATATGCTATTCCTATGTTTCTATCGAGCATCTCTATAGTATTGGCGTGGAAAGGATCCAGTGCTTTTTCTTGTTTATCCTTATACTTAACCATCATCCTCATATTGAATTTATATCTTTCAGAAATAGGGTGGTCTTCGAACAAATCGTATAAAGAAACCTCTTTTATTGGACTGCCATCCTGATCAAGTATTTTTATCGCATTGTCTTGTACGCGTAATGTACCATCTCCTATCGTGATGTTCCTTTGTCTTATAACGAGTGTATATATGTAGTTTTTCTCTGAGATTGTAATATCATGGTGGTATGAGTCGTAATCCGACCAGAGTATGTTTGAATCCCAGTCTAGCTTGAATAAGCCCTTCCCTTTTCTAGAGATTGTTATTACATATACGCTCCCATCCCCGGTTAGTTCAGCCCATTCGATTACCGGATTATCCTCAGCAGGCAATCGCCAAGTATGTAGGATGTCCCCATTCATATCTGTTAGGTACATCTTGTTGAGTGTCTGTGGCGCATAGAAGTTTAATCCATCATATGCTCGTCTTTTATCATAGTATATTACTCCAGTCTTGTTCGGAATTGTCTTTTCATCCACATAATCGATATAGCCGATGTCGTATAGAATCTCACTGAGATCAACATTTTCTTCGCCACTAGGTGTTTTTAATGGATTGGACTTAATGCTGGGTGGATAAATGAAGTAATAAAATGTAACATATATACTTGTTATTATCACTATCCCTGTTATGATAAGTAGTGTACCTAGTATTTTCCGGTCCATTATAACACAACCTAATTATTACTACTTTTTTTTTATCCCAATATTTATGAACTATTCTCTATGATCAATTGTTTCAATACTCTTTTTTTCTAAGCGGTTCATCCGTGAAATCACAGCCCTTTTTTTATTATGTTTCTCTGGAACAAAAAATTCCCATACTTTCTCCCCTCTAGCTGTTACTTCAAATACTCTTCCTTTATTGGATTCGGTTGGTAGGCGTTGGTTTCCACCCCGTGTAGACGTGTAAAACCGTTTTAATGGTTTTTCCTTGTATTCCCATACGATCTCTTCTCTATTCGGATCGTATTCGATTATCCGAGAATATTTCCTACTTATTCCATTATCAAATACGAGGATGTTACCATTTTCAAGTACTGTTGGATGGTGTGGCCAGTCAAGTATTTTCTCCCCCCAAGTCCATTTCACAACCTCTTTTTTCGGATCGATTATAGCAATCATATTCATCTTTTTAAAGCATGTTATGATATCTCCCTTCTTTCCAACTCCAATATCCTCATTGATTATCTCTATCGTATTTGCATGGAATATATCCGGTCTTTCCTTCCGGTTTTTTCTAGCTTTTTTAAGGATTTTACTTTTTACATTATCATTTGAAGCATCGTAGACAGATATTTTTTTCAGTATTTTTCCATTTTTAGAGAGGATCACTATTTGATTATCTATTATCTTGGTTTTTCTACCGGTTTTCTCGTTTATTATCCTTCTTTTTTTATGTGTGAGTCCATAGACTTTTCCATCATCGTTAATCGCTATGTCATGATGATACTTCCCTTTCACAGTCCATTGGATCTCTGATTTCCAGTCTAGTTTAATTAAGTTCTTATTCATATTGATGGCAATTAGGTTCCCGTCTACATCTGTTTCTGCATATGTTATATGTGATGAGTAAGCCTTTGGGATAGACCATTTATGCATTAGATTACCTTCCATATCGATGAGATATGTAGTTTTTTCACCAATTGGCGTATAGAGGTTATAACCATCATATGCGTGTTCTTTATCGTATAATGTTACCCTATTTTTTCCTGGATTATGTTCATCAACAACATATGGTAGATAACCTATGGCTTCAAGCCGCTTCTTTATGAGGTCATCAGTCTCAATCTTATCCGTCGTTTCCACGTCAATAGGGTAATAATCCTCTTCAGTTGGATTATTTGACGCAAATATGATTGCGGAAATGATTATGACTATCAGAATTATCCACCATTTATACACCATTTTTCCCCATCTTCCCTTGATTTTTTTTAAATGTATTATTACTGTTTATAACAGTGTAAAAAACGGTTTTACGGTTTTTTAACTTCACACCTATTCTTAACCCATATTCACTTATGAGGGATGTTTTATGATTGACGGGATACGAACTATAGACGACTATGATTTCAAAGGAAAAACCACGATTCTCCGACTTGACCTGAATACCCCGATTGATCCAGAGACTGGGGGATTCCTAGAGGACAGGCGGATGAGATCTCATGTTCCAACAATACAGGAACTTGCAGACAAGAAGGCGAAAGTTGTATGCCTTGCGCATCAGGGAAGAGCGGGTGAGCCACAGTTCACCACACTCGAAAAACATGCAAAACATTTAAGCAAATTACTTGATACGAATGTAAAATATGTTGAAGATATTTTCGGCCCTACAGCACGGACCGAGATAAAGAACATGCAGGATGGAGAAATACTTTTACTTGATAATGTTCGGATTTATTCTGAAGAGGCGCTTGAGAGACCTGCTGACGTACAGTCGACGACGTTATTGGTTAAGAATATCGCACCTCTTGCCGATGCTTTTGTGAATGATGCTTTTGGTACTGCGCATCGCAGCCAGGCTTCAACTGTTGGTTTTACTAAATTATTGCCAAGTTATGCTGGTAGACTCATGGAAAAAGAAGTGAGGGCGTTAGGTGATGTTATGAAAAGCCCTAAAAAGCCTCTTGTATTCATTTTAGGTGGTGCGAAAGTCAAGGATTCTATGCGGATCATGAGTAAGGCGTTAAGAAGTGGGGTTGAAACGATACTTACTGGTGGTGTTCTTGCGAATGTTTTTCTTGCTGCAATGAATTATCGTCTTGGTGAACCATCTATCGAGTTCATCAGAGGTAAGAATTTCATAGACCAGATTGATATTGGCAGAAGGTTGCTTGAGGAATATCCGGATCAGATTGTTTTACCAATTGATCTTGCTATCGATAAGAAGGGTGAGAGAGTCCAGATTGATCTACATGAGCTTCCTCAGAATTATCGGATAGTTGATGTTGGTGAGAAGACGATTGAAAAATATATTTCGGTAATCAACAGTGCGGGAACAGTTTTCATTAATGGTGCTTTGGGTATCTATGAGACCCCCGTGTTCGCAAAGGGTACTGAGGAAGTGATAAAGTCGATTGCAGACTCAAGTTGTTTCTCTGTTGTTGGTGGCGGTGATACTGTTGCTGCTGCAAGGAATCTTGATGTTGAGGATAGGATAACTCATGTGAGTACTGGTGGTAAGGCGTCTATTGATTTCCTTGCTGGTGTCAGGCTTTCTGCAATAGAATGCTTAAAAGAGTCTGGTTAGGGACATTTTTATATGTCTCTTCCCACATTCTATCAAGATGAGCGACCTTGAATTTCTGATACCAAAGAACATTCCTGTATGGGAGATTGTGGTCATAATGTGTGCAGCGTTTGCAATGCTTCTTGTATTCATCCTCTGGTATTTTTTCGGATATGAGTTGGTTGTCCTACCCTCGGGGCCTAGTGTCATGAATTCGGTATAGGATAATCATGTTTTAATTCTTAAACCAATTTTAATATTATGGATATTAGTCCTAGAGAAATATTTGCATTCCTTTTTTTCATTTTAATCTTGTCGTTAGTCTTTTATACAAACTTGATTCCAGTCGTTTATCATGGTGATGAAGGTGGTTGGATTACTAGTGGAGTGCTTTATTACCAGATGTTTTTCATTGATAGGCAATTTGATCCGGTTGAATGGTATTATTCTAATCCTGGAAAGTATGCTTTTGGAGCTATGAATCCTCCAGTTGCTAAATATTTTATCGGCTGGTCTGTTAACGATTTGGTGGGTGAGGATTTTAATTATTTCTATGCTTTTACAAATGATCGTGATTGGAACTATGAGCATGGACGCATGCCTCCTGAAAATGTTTTATCATCTGCACGAGGTATTGCATTAGTCTTTTCATTTCTTGCTCTTTTACTCTACTGGATTTCTTTAAGGAGATTGTTTGACTATAGGGTCGCACTTGTATCCTGTCTTCTAGTACTCTTCAATACACAGTTTTTAAAGAATGCTCGTCGTGTGATGACTGAACCCTTTTTCTTCTTTTTTTGGGCTATCACGCTCTTTCTGATCGTCTTCTTTTATGTTCGTAAGGATAGGATAAGGCTGGTATATCTGTTTTTTGCAGGGATCGCTGCAGGGCTATGTTTTTCTTCAAAGCTTCTTGGTGCGTTCTTCCTAATGGTTGTTTTGACAATCTTATTCCTTGATACTATTCATTCAAAAGAGTATATCGGACTATTATGTAAAACCATATTATTCCTAGCATCATTCTCCCTGGTTTTTATCTTGGTGAATCCCTTGTTTTATCCTTGTGATTGTCCAAACATCGGCTCAGTTCCAGAACGGTTAATTAGCATGATAGTATATTGGATGCAACGATTCCCATCTGAAAACATGGGTATTGTAGACCGGCTAGGATTCATGTTTATCAATAATTCCACCATGTTTATTGATGGATTGATTGGACTTGCTGGGTTCATCTATCTGTCTAATATCTTGTATCGCAAACGTGATTTACAGGATATACGGGTAATAGCTCTTGTATTGTTTTTCTATAGCATACTCCTTGGCTTCTTTATGCAGCTTAAATTCCTTAGATGGCATCTATTCATGCACTGGGCTATCTCCCCTCTGGCAGGGTACATGATTGTTGAATTGATAGACAAGGTGCGAAATCATAGAGGATAAATTTTATTTATCAAGATCTTTAACAAGCTTTTTTAGATATTTTAATCCTTCATTAAGTGTTTTATGACCTGATTCAGTTATCTTATAATACTTTCTCTGTCTGTTGTCAATGAGCTTCCATTCAGTTTTCACATAGCCTTCAAGTTCTAGTCTGTAAAGGACCATGTATGCGGTTACTTTACCGATCTCGAATCCGAACCGTTTTTCGACCTTTTCCTTGACTTCATATGCGTATACTGGTCCTTTTTCCATTAATGAGAGGATATAGACCCATAGTACATCAATAGTCGTCTTATCCTTCAGCCTTCTTAACGGTGGATTATCCATTTTAGTAATATTTTATGACCGTGAAATATTTAAATACTAAATAACCTGTATTATTAATTGATAAAGATGAAGAAGATCAATGTAGCGGTCATTGGGGTGGGTAATTGTGCATCCTCTTTGGTGCAAGGAGTTGAATATTACAAGAGCATAGATGCCAATGATCCTCTCATACCTGGATTAATGCATAATGTCATTTCTGGATATAAGATAGACAGTATAAACTTCGTGTCTGCGATTGATGTCGACTCTAAGAAAGTTGGCAAGGATCTGAGTGAGGCAATCTTTACAGATCCGAATTGTACTGTGAAGTTCTCTGATGTTCCAAACTGGGATGTCGAGGTCAAGAAAGGACCAGTACTTGATGGTGTAACAGACCTTACTAAGGACAAGTTCGTGGTTGATCAAAAACAAAAGCCAATTGATGTTGCTAAAGAGCTTCGGGATAGTGGCGCAGAAATTGCGGTATGTTATCTTCCTGTTGGGTCGGAGCAAGCCGTCAATTATTATGCTAATGAATGTCTTAAAGCTGGTGTTGCATTAATCAATGCGATACCCGTATTTATTGCATCTAATAAAGATTGGGCAGATAAATTCCAGAAGGCTAAAATTCCGGTTATTGGTGATGACATTAAAAGCCAGGTTGGCGCAACCATAGTCCATAGGACATTAACAAGATTGTTTGTTGACCGTGGAGTCAAGTTGGATCACACTTATCAGTTGAATGTTGGTGGTAACACAGACTTCTTGAATATGTTGGAGCGTACAAGGCTTAAAAGCAAAAAAATCAGCAAGACGCAGAGCGTACAATCCCAACTACCCACGCAGATGCCGGCTGAGGACATACATATCGGTCCAAGCGATTATGTGCCTTTCCTTGATGATAAAAAACTCTGCTTCATTAGGATGGAGGGGAGAAAATTCGGTGATGTACCTATTAACATTGAGTTGCGTCTGGATGTCGAGGATAGTCCGAACTCTGCAGGTGTTATTGTTGATGCGGTAAGGTGTGCGAAAATCGCTTTGGATCGTGGGATTGGAGGTCCATTATACAGTCCCTCAAGCTATTTTATGAAAAGTCCACCAATACAATATACTGATACGGTAGCAAGGGACATGGTAGAAGAATTCATTCAGAAAAAAAGAGAAAGGTAAAATGCTCAGGTCAAGATACTCAGAACAAGCGGCATCATGGAATGTTAGGGTCGGTCTTGTTTTCTCAAGGCTTGGTGTTCCAGCTAATACCTGGACTGTATTATCACTATTGCCTGCATTCTTGGGAGTCATATGCCTCTATTATAAACAGTTGTTCCCCGGATTCATATTGTTCCTCATATCTGCTTTTATTGACATCATTGATGGAAATGTTGCGCGTGTCACAAAAAGCGTATCTAGTTTTGGAGCATTTCTCGATGGTTTGATAGACAGATATGTTGAGATATTATTATATCTTGGCTTATGGTTCTACCTTGATGGCGGACCAACTTTTATAATCTCATCAAGCCTTTGGATAATCCTACTTGTATATAGTGCGATAATGCCCTCTTTTATAACCGCTTATGCAGACCATCGAAAGGTTATCACAGAACCTGAACAACACAAGGAGATGGGAGGACTAGTTGAACGGTTTGAACGCCTTATAATAATCTATGCAGGAATGGTTTTAGGCCTTCTTAACCCTGTCTACCTATTATATTCGATAGTAATTGTCGTGATATTATCTAATATTACGGCCATTCAGAGGATCAAGTATGTTTTTAAACATGCCTAATAGCTTTTTAATGCTTTTTTACCTCTAAATAATTCCAAAATGAATGATGATCTAACACCAAAGAAAATAGTGAATATACTGATTGAAAAACATGATAGATTCATCAGTGAATATTCTAGTGACATGGAGCGATGGGAGCGTATTAATATGCTCAAGGAGAAGAGGGATCAGTTGTTGTATTGGATAGAGGATGATAAGGAAGGTAAGTTTTCCCAGGAATTTGAGGATTGTTCAAAGGAGCTTGAGGGATTGGAGGATCAGATGAGCATTTCTTCTCTAGCACAATATAAGAATAATAAGCAGGCAGTTGCTTCGCATAAGGTAGCCAAGAAATATTGGCTTAAGGCATTGAAGGAGTTATCGTCATGAATGAGCGTGAACTAAAGGATAAGGTTGAAGTATTTCGCCGTGAGATATCCAAGTATAATAAGGAGATACAGGGTATTGTTCGGGAGATGCGTGTTCACCAGAAAGAGGCATCGAAGTTAAAGTCGCTTCGTGATGAGAGTAATGAGAAATGCAAGAATCTCTCGCAGAAGGCTAAGGAGCTTAGGGATAAGCGTGATGAGCTTAATATGAAGATTGCTTCAATGAAGGATGAGCGCGGTAAATTGAGTGGTAAGGTCAAGTCTTTAAGCGGTGATATCAAGCAGTCTAAGGAGAGGCGGGATGAGCTTAATAAGGCTGCTCATGGTACTGGGAAGGCTCTTTCAAAGAAATATGAGAAGACTTTGAATGCATTGTTGACTGAGGATATTCCATTATCGCAGGAGAAGCGTTTTTTTGAAAGCATATTTAAGATCCGGGAGAGGCTTGCCGCGGCTGAGAAGGCGAATGTTTTACATCAGAAGGTTGTTGAAACCTATGAAGGATTGAAGGAAGTTGACACTGAGATTGATGGGATCTCTAGTGGAATTCGTGCTTTGGCTGATGAATCTGAAAAGTTCCATAAGGAGGCTATCCAGGTTTATCGTTCATTGGATGAGATACGTAAGAAGGGTGATTCTTATCATAAACAATTGTTGGAGAAATATGCTTTGATCGATCCATTAAGGGATACGATCACTGATCTTAGAGAGAAGATAAAGGGTGTTGAAGAAAAGATGTCTCCGTTTGCATCCGAGCTTGATGGGATTAAGGCTGAGAAAGAGGCTGAGAGAAAGACTCAGAAGGCGTCGGAGGCAAAACAGAAGTTAAAATCCAGTAAGAGAATATCTTTTAATGATTTCAAGGCTATTATGGAAGTCGACGGTCTTGATGAGTCTGAGAAACCGTCAGGAAGTTAGGTATTCGACTTCTTCTTCTGCTAGCTTATAATTGTCTATTAGCTCTTCTTTTGATAGCTTGTTTTTATCCAATAAGTGTTTGAATAATGGTATGAATTCTTTCGATATTATCCTATGGGATGCATGTAGTATTGGCTTTAGTTTCTCAGAAATATTTTTCTCCATATTCCTCTTGCTTTTGGTGCGGCCCATTGATGCGAAATATCCTGGGAACTGGTATCTAGTATAATTAATCTTTTCTGGACGTGAGGTATTGACTCCAGCGGTCATAAGTGTGTTCGCATATCTTAGGAATCCCCAGTATTGGCGTCTCATTATCCTTCCGAGGAATATGTCTGCTCTAGAGAGGTTTTTTATGGATTCTGAAATTGAGTTTTTGTCTTTGTATAGATGTGGCATGTTTTCATCGACCCACCATATCACATCACGAGGCTGCTCACTAATATTCCACGTGGATTCAACAACTTCTTTGAGATCTCTACCACCGAATATAACACTTAATGCCCTGTATATGTCTGATTCTATATCTCTTTCACCTAGTATGTCCAAGTCTTTCTCACCTACCTTGTCCCTACCCTTGCAGATGGTTTCAAGATCGTTTAGACTTGCTCTTATATCGCATTTTGCATTTTTTGCGATTGTTTCAAGAACGGTTTTCTCAACAGTGATTCCTTCCTTTGCACATATTTTCTCCAAGTGTTTTGAAACAGTACCCACCATCGGTTTTCTTATCTGTAGGCTACCACATTTTTTCTTTAACGTAGTTAATCGTTTTGACGAATAGTCTTCGGTTATTAATATTGTCGGACTCCTTGTTGCATCAACAAATTTTGATACTGATTTTATGTCTTTGATCAAGTCAACATCTTCGACCAGCATTAGCTTCTTTCCACCATATAGGCTGGAAGTAGATGATATTTCAACTGCATTTTCTATGTTATCATCGCTTACCTCGATTAGATCCCAGTTATTCTCCTTTGCGATAAGCTCGGCGATAAGACTCTTCCCAATGCCTGGCCCTCCATATACTATCAATGGTTTACCATCCCATTTCTTTATGAATTCGACACAAGCCTTTCCTACAAACTCATCTAATGACTCTGGTTTATGCTTGACAGTCCACATAATGTAAGAATATTGCAGGACACAGAATTAAATATGGGTAATTTATCTTATTTTTTTCCCTATTATCTTAGACAATATGGTAAAAGAGAGTGAATTCGGGCTGGGAGTTCCTGTATGCACGGCAGTTGATGCAGAAGGCAATGTTGATTTTAAGGCTACGGAACGGTATTGGCGTTATATCTTCCCAAAGGTCAACAAGCCTGTGATCCTGGATGAGTTCGGCCAGGGTGGGCGGATTATCAACCGGTCGGTTGATGATGCTAAACGCCTACTGGATTTGGCAGTTGATGTCTGTGAGTATCCTGGGGACAGGCTTATTGTAGGGACAGGTAGTGAGTTGCTCTCTGCTACAAAGGCTCTTACATCATATGCTTCAAGTAAGACAATACGTAGTGTTCTAGTAAGGAATCCTATACATTCTCAGTCAGAGTTGGTGAAATTTAGGTTTGACCAAGATCCGTTATCTGAAGAATATCAGAGACAATTGGTAAAATACCATAAGCTATTATTAAAGGCCATGTCCAAGGATACTGAAGCGTCATATATGATGAATATTTGCCCTGAATTGACGGCAGGGGATTCTAGGGGATACATGCCAGCATCAGATCTAAGGCAGTTGAAGGAATATGCAGACTCTAGGGATATATATTTTAACGGTGGGAGGGTGACACATCCTAACAAGTTTGCAGCACATGATTATGCTGCAGGAAGTGATGTATTGACTTTTCAGGTAGGATCCGATGACATGGTTCTTGACGTAATAGGCGATCGAGCCACAAGAACTTCCTTTAGGGGAGCTATCCTGGATCTTGGAAATCTTATCCCTGGATTCTTAGTCTCACATGTCAAGGATTGCCTCCAGGTTGGACAGCATAGATTCTTGCGTCGTGATCCCTCTGAGATTCAGGCTAAGCTGGATAGGGCGGAAGAAAACGACGGGAAGTTGAAGGAAGTACACAGACTACTATGGGATAACAACAAATGCTTCCAACAATTCACACATGCAGTACTTGGTCTAGGTCCAATAAAGGATGTTCCAACAGTAAGCGATGATAGGCTCGCGGACATTGCAAAAACTATCAGGCATATGGCGCCAGACATGGCGTATGAGATGGGCCAATACAACCAGAGGACTGAACTATCAAAATTGCTGATGGAAGGCCAGCCTGAGAGACTTAGGTCAATATCACCGCCCCTAGATCACACTCCGAGTTGGGTGCGTGCCGTTAGATAGGGGTATACGGCCTATATTATTCTATTAATCCGAATATCTAAGGAAATATGAAGCCTGTTAAGATTGTTAGGGATCCGATCCATGGTAATATTGGGTTAGGAGAGCTTGAACTAGCGCTTGTGAATACGCCTCAGATGCAGAGGCTTCGGAACATCAAGCAGAATGGTTTATGTTATCTTGTCTATCCTTGTATGAATTCAACAAGGTTCGAGCATTCTCTTGGCGTCATGCATCTTGCCTCGCTTGCCGCATCATGGCTTGACTTGTCGGATGTTGACACCTCCGCGTTAAAGGCAGCTTGTCTGCTACATGATGTTGGTCACGGACCTTTTTCGCATACGTCAGATCAAGTTCTTTCAAGGAGGGGTTTTCCTCATGAGGATAATTCATGCAAGATTATAAGGGATAGTGAGATCAGTGACATACTAAGTGAATCAGGTTTAGATCCGGAATTTGTAACAGGCTTGATAATGGGTGAGGGAAGTCTTGGCAATCTTGTTTCTTCGGAGATAGACCTTGATAAGATGGACTATCTGATCCGAGATTCTTATTATGCTGGAGTAGCATATGGGGTGATAGATGTTGAACGCGTATTATACAGCTTAAAGCTTGTTAAAGATGATCTGGTCATTGATTCAAGGGGTCTTGAGGCTGTGGAATCCCTTCTAATAAGCAGAAACATGATGTATCAGACAGTATACAGGCATCATGCTAAGCGGATTGCAGAATCAATGTTTGTACATGCTCTTGAAAAAATGATGGATGATGGCCTTTCAATCATAGAGTTGTCTTTGATGGATGATATTTCTCTTATGTCGCTTATGAGGGATCAGAGCGGTTATGTCGGTGATATTATCGATCGTATTGATAGGCGTTGTTTGTTCAAGAATTTTTTTAGTGAAAAGATTATCAGTATGACTGATACTTTCAGAACTGAGTTGGAGGAGGATATATATTCTATTGAAGAGAGGATTGCAAAGGATTTCCAGGTTGATAAAGGATATGTTCTTCTAGATTATCCTGAGATCCGATTAAATGAGTTTCACATGAAGATTGAAGTTGATGGTAGGCTCGAGTGGATATAT
Source organism: uncultured archaeon (assembly GCA_964423225.1). GTDB lineage: Archaea > Altiarchaeota > Altiarchaeia > IMC4 > SCGC-AAA252-I15 > CAYREE01. Next base: position 33,327 of record CAYREE010000002.1, read on the forward strand.
GATGTTTCAACACTTGCTAAGGATCTTGAGAAATCAGAGCAAGAAAAGCTTTTATTCAACATATATGTTGCACCGGAACAAATCGAGAAGATGGATGACTTCAATGAAAACGAGTATATTGAATACTCTCAGACCAAATTGGACAAATTCACTTAATATTTATTGAATGATGAAAGATTATTATTAAGAGGTGATATTATGGGCGAGCAAGAACCACAAGAGATTGAAAATGAACCTGATATGCGAAATAAAGAGAATATGACAATGATCGTTCTGACTATTGTATTTATCGCGATTATGGCATACATCTTTTTCGTATAAATATGCTTCTAATAGATGGAGGCTATGGAGAGGGAGGAGGCCAGATCATACGTTCTGCCATAGCTTTCAGCTGTATTACCTCCACTCCTGTCAAACTTATCAATATCCGGGCTAAAAGACGTAATCCTGGTTTGAGGCCCCAGCATGTGGCATGTGTTTCTTCTGTCGGACAGTTGTGTGACGCTGTTGTAGCGGATTGTTCTGAGGGTTCGGATTCTTTCACTTTTATTCCGGGTGAGATTAATGGGGGTTGTTATGATATTTTGATTGGTACTGCAGGTTCAGTCACCCTGGTTATCCAGTCATTATTACCCTTGGCATTGAAGATTAGTGAAGATATTAAATTGAGGATTTCTGGGGGAACGGATGTGAAATGGAGCCCCCCAATTGATTATCTTCAGAATGTGACATTAGAACTTCTTAGGCGAAACGGTTTGGATGCTAGATTGAATGTGTTAAAGCGTGGTTATTATCCTAAAGGCGGTGGTTTAGTCGAGTTTGTCATGGGGCCGTCGGATATGGGAGAGATAATTCTTGATACGCTAGGGGATATTACATCTGTGAATGGTTTATCTCATGCTCATATCGGTTTGAAAGATAGGAATGTGTGTGAGCGTCAGGCCGATGCTGTTCGGAAACTGTTATCTGATTATGATGTTGATATCGTGGACGAGTATGTTGAGACTAGTTCTTTTGGGTCGGGAGTAACACTCTGGGCTGGTGCTGGAAGCACTATTCTGGGGGCTGACCAGCTTGGGGAGAAGGGTGTTCGAAGCGAGGATGTTGGGGGAAGTGCGGCTAAGCGATTGTTGGATACGATTAGCTCTGGTGTAGTTGTTGACGAGCATATGGAGGATCAGTTGATACCTTTTCTGGCCTTGTGTGGTGGTAGTATCCGAGCAGAAAAAATCTCGTCTCATACTAGTACTAATATATGGATTGCAAACCAGTTCGGTTTTAACGTAGTCTATGAAAATGGGTTTATCAAAGGATAATTTTTATCAGAGTTTTTTTGAAATGATTTTTCTGATATCTTCTTGCACCTCTTTTTTCGGACGATTTGTCTTGATTTTATGCATTTCTGGGAATTTCATGTAGTTGTCTCTTACTTTTTTTAGAAATTCTTGTTTTTCAAATATTTCACCGGTTGTCGTCCTATCCGCGCCTTGTTCAGCATTAACATCCAGTAGGATTATGATATCTGGTTTTACTGCATGTTTGTTTATCTCGAAGAGCCAGTTCCAGTCGACTCCCTGAGCGTTCTGATATGCGATTGTGGAATAGTAGTATCTTTCACATATTACATGTTTATCCTCTGCTATCGCAGGTTTGATTTTTTTTTCAAGATGCTCCATCCTATCTGCGGTGAAAAGCAGGGCTAGTGTGGTAGGGTCTACGACTTCTTTTCCTGCTAATACTTCCCGGATAAATCTTCCTATCCTACTTTTCGTAGGTTCTGCAGTTAATATGGTATCAACATCTTTTTCCTCTAGCCATGATGCTAGATCTTTTGCATGGGTTGTTTTTCCACATCCGTCGATGCCTTCAAATACTATGAACATGTTTGATCGTAATCTATTATCGTGAACGGTTTTTAATAGTATCCTCCAAATGGTATATTCTATGGATGCTAAAGAGTTGGAAAAATATCGCAAGTCTGGTGCCATTGCAAAAGAAGTCCGTGAATGGAGTCGGAAACTTGTTAAAGAGGGGATGCCGCTTCTGAAGATAGCCGAGGATGTCGAGGCTAAGATACGTAAGAATGGTGGTGATCTAGCATTTCCAGTCAACGTTTGTGTAAATCATATTACCGCTCATTATACTCCGAAATACAATGATGAGACGGTTTTGGGAGCCAATGATGTTGTCTCAGTTGATTTAGGCGTTCATGTTGACGGATATATCGCTGATACTGCATACACAATCGATCTTTCAGGTGATTATTCCAAGATGCTTGAGGCTAACAAGGAAGCATTGGATAAATCGATTGACGTGATAAAGCCTGGAGTATCTGTTAGTAAGGTGGGTGAGATTGTTCAGAGTACTTTATCCTCAGCGGGTTTTAAGCCTATTGAAAATCTTACTGGGCATGAGGTTAAGCGTTATGACTTGCATGCTGGATTGAGTGTTCCAAACATTAAGGTACCCTATGACTGGGTGGTTGAAGAGGGTATGGTGTTAGCATTAGAGCCTTTCGCAACAGATGGTGCAGGCAGGGTTATAGAATCAAAGAATGCGGAGATTTATTCTCTCATCGATGAGCGTAGGATCAGGGATCGGGAGGCGCGCACATTGTTAAAGAGTATCCAGGATAGAGAAGAACTCCCATTTGCTGCTCGATGGTATTCTAAGAAGATCAGCCCCCTACGCTTAGGACTGGTTCTTCCAAAACTTTCTGCCGCCGATATTCTTAAGGCTTATCCGCCGCTTCATGAGAAGAATAAGGGTATTGTAAGCCAGTTCGAACATACTATTATCGTGACAGAAGACGGTTGTGAAGTAACGACTCAATGAATTATTTCCCCAGCTTTTCTATTATCTCCTTTGCCTTATCTACCCTGACTTGTCCTGTTTTTACCATTTCTTCAGCTACTTTCTCAGCATTCTCCTCGCTTGCTCCAGCGCATATAGCTATGTTTCTGGCATGAAGCTTCATATGCCCCTTCTGTATGCCTTCGTCTGAGAGAGCTCTTATAGCAGCGAAGTTTTGTGCCAAGCCGACTGATGCGATCACTTCAGCGAGTTCGCTGGCCTTCTCGATCCCAAGTATTTTTAACGATGTTTGTGCTGTTGGATGTGTTTTTGTCGCCCCACCTATTATCCCGATGGCTAGGGGGACTTCAATGGATCCTGCGAGGTCTCCTTCATCAGTTATCCAATACTTTGTGAGAGACTTGTAGCTACCGTCTCTTACTGCATATGCATGGCATCCTGCCTCCACTGCTCTAGTATCATTACCTGTCGCTCTAACAACAGCGCTTATCCCGTTCATGACTCCCTTGTTGTGGGTTACTGCTCGGTATATGTCATTGTCTGCGAATTCATATGCTTTGATAATCCTTGCGACTATATCTTTCCCACCTACTAATTCTTTTGAGAAGACGGCCTCTGATCTCACAGTTCTTTTTACCGCATGGTTTGAGAGTATTCGTAGGATAACTTGCCCTCCTGTAATCTCTTCGATCGGGCATTTTAACGACTCGCACATTGTGTTTATCGCGTTGGCACCCATCGCATCCTTTACGTCGGCTGTTAAGTGTATTATAAGCATTGGGTCTGGTGTGGTTGTAATAGGCCTTACTTCTATGTCTCGTACACCTCCGCCGAACTTGACGAGTATTGGATCCTGGCAGTTTGCAATCTCCATTAAATCATTTTTTTTATCCAAGATCTTTTTTCCTGCCTTCTTTATATCGCAGTCTATTACCTGTATCTGGCCTATCATCAATTGTTCGCTTGAAATTGACTTGAATCCTCCTTTTTCCCTTGCTATTCTTGCCGCATTGCTTGCTGCTGCTACTACTGATGGCTCTTCTGTTGCCATTGGTATGAGATAGTCTTTATTATTTATCTTGAAGTTGGTTGCAATGCCTAGGGGAAGGTTGAACATGCCGACGACGTTTTCAACCATCTTGTCTGCGTTTTCGATGTTTATACCGCCTTTCTTGAGGTTTTCTAGTTCTTCATCTGTTAGTCCTACCTGTCTGCCTATCTCCTTTCTCTTCTCATCAATGGATTTCTTGTGGAATCCTTTAATCCTTGAATCGACCATCGTATTCTTTATAGTGGATACTTGATAATATATGCTTATGTCCGATAATGCAAATGAGAATTATGATCGGTTAATAGGTTTTTTCAAGGATTTTAACAGTGTTGTAGTAGCTTTTTCAGGGGGTGTGGATTCTAGCGTGCTTGCATCTATCGCATTCCAGGCTCTCGGAGAGAAAGCATTGGCTGTAACTCTTGTTTCTCCAACTTCGGATCCATCGGAGTTGGAGTCTGCTGATAGCATTGCCTCACTGATTGGATTAAACCATATAAAATACGATCATTCAGAGCTTATCGACGATGACTTCAAGTCTAATCCCTTTGACAGGTGTTATTATTGCAAGAAGATGCTGGCTTCTAAGATAATCAAGATAGCTTCTGAAAAAGGATTTGATACTGTTGTGGAGGGAACTAATGCAAGTGAGCTTAAGGGTCATAGGCCGGGATTTAAGGCTTTGAAGGAGCTTGGTGTTGTTAGTCCGTTTGCAGAGCTTGGTATCGATAAAGATGATGTTAGGTCTATCGCTAAGTTCATGGGTCTGCCCAACTATGATAAACCCTCAACAGCGTGCCTTTCTTCTAGAATCCCTTATGGTACAAAGATAAGTGGAGAGATCCTTGAAATGATTGCTTTATCAGAGTCGTTTATCCGTGATTTGGGTGTGGATCAGGTTAGGGTTCGAGTGCTTGATGATGTTGCTGTGGTTGAGGTATTACCAGAATCATTTTCATTAATTGTCGATAATGGTGTTGAAATATCAAAGAAACTAAACCAACTTGGTTTTAAGAGGATTACACTTGATCTTGCTGGTTATAGGACTGGCAGTATGAATGATTAGTTGTTTACTCATAGAATGCTTCGTAGGCTTCGTAATCGTCAATACCGTAATCGTCTCCCCTATAGTCTGTTATCTCTATTTTTCCCTGTCCTCTGGGTAGAAGGTCTTTTTCTTTCTCATACATGCATTTGCCTTTGAAGTAGAAATCACAGTAGTTACAGCATACACCCTTGTCCTTGCAGTACTCGTAATCCTGACAGTTTTTACAGCATTTCAATGATCTAGGCTTCCTTTTGATGGTTACCTGTTTCTTTGTAGACTTAGAAGGGGTCTTCTTCTTTGAAGATGTCTTAACCGCTTTTTTAGAATTAATGGTAGAAGCTTTCTTTTTTGCAGTTTTTTTTGGTATCTTTTTTTTCGGCATCACCAACCCCAGTAACTTAAATGGTTTAAACTTATGTTGTTTTCATTTAAAAAATACCATGTTTTTTTATCATATGAGTTTTTAGCATCCTATATGTGATTACTAGTATGTATGAGATGGTTTCACTGAGCATCCTCACGATAATACTGGCTTCATTCGGTGTTTCTATAGCTGTTATAATACTTTTTTCAATGTATACCCCCTATCTTCTGGGCAGGTTGAAGGATGGCTTTGATTGTACTGGTTGTGGTAACTGCTGCAGATTTCGAAAAACACATCTGACTAAAGCCGATATAGATCGGCTTGAAAAATCAGGCAAGACCGGATTCCATGATAAGGCTGACAGGGAATCTATATTAAAACGTGTTAACGGTAGATGCATATTCCTCGTTGATGATAAATGCAGGGTCTATGAGCATAGACCCCAGGTTTGCAGGGAGTTCCCATTCTATGAGATGTATGGTTGTTGGTGGGCGTGCAAATGCTCTATGTGCCCTGCCTTAGAGAAACTAGAGGAGAAATTAGACGATGAGTGTTGATGTCATTGAAAAACATGTGAAGGATATAGCGTGGATTAGGGAGAAATTCCTATCTATGGATGATATGGCTAATCCTATCCTAGGAATCAAATCCTGGGATGATTCGGTATGCTTGGACTTTGAGGGAAGGCTTGTTGCATCAATAGATGGTCCATATGCTAAGAGACTGGTCATGAAGAGCGCACTCATCCATGCTGCAACAGATGTTGTAGTAAAGGGTGCAAGACCCTTATTTGCATTGGATAGTTTGGCTGGTCCCAAGAATGATGTTGAAGACATGGTGAATTCTCTAAAGGATCAGGCTTTGGCGATGGAGATCCCTGTACTGGGGGGTAATACGAAGATCGAGGATGTCGAACCGATTTGCAGTCTGACAGTTGTTGGAAAACTCTTATTGGATGAGCCTATCCGGGATGATGGTGTGAAGAAGGATGATGTTGTAGTCCTTATGGGCGAGCCCATCTGGGGAGAACAACAGGAGCGTATAGAAAAGGCAAAAGTTCTTTTTACTGCTTGGTATAAGGCACTTGATACGGGTGTAAAGATCAATGCGTCCAAGGATGTCACTAAGGGTGGATTAGTATCTGTTGTCTATGAGATGGCTGAGAAAAGCAGTAGAAAATTCATTCTTGTTGATGATATCCCCTACTCGACTACCCGGAACCTGGACAATTTTATCCTCACACTAGCTGAATCTGAATATAAATCGCTTGAGAAGATATGCACTAAACATGATTGCAGATTGGTTAGGATCGGAACAGTCGGTTGAACTTATTCCTTTTGTTCTACGAGTGGTATTTTCCTGCAGTTTGGTGGAATATACACCTGGTTGGTTAATGGATTGATTGTAGTATCGCTTTTATATGAATCGTATCCCATCGGCTCAAAATAAAGTCCTCCGCTTGGACCGACCTGAAGGTCCATTGGAATCCCTGAGTGAACATTCATGATTCCATCAGGAGTCCTTGTAGCATGCATTTCTTCTAAAAGTGTTTTACTAGGCTCATCGCCGTTAGTGGCATCATCCCTGAATATCTTCATTCCTTTCCATGTATCATCGTATTCTAATACGTAATTGTTTGATCCCCTTTTCACTTTCCAGGTGTTTTTTTCTTGTCCTGGTGTAACCTCGTCCACAGTGCTATCCCCCTGGTTAGCCAGCTTTAATATATTCTGTGCGTCTTCTGGTTTAATCTCGGTTTCATTAAAGCTATGGGAAACCTGTTCAGACATCCTCTCGAATGTTCGTCCTGTTTTTTTCTGCCATTCGAGGAATGGTGTTCTATCCCCGTCTTCAAGGAAAACCTCCGGTATTACAAGTGGGAGCCCCATCTTATCTGAAAGGGTTAATAGATGTTCTAAATGCCCCTCTTTCTTACTCCATGTGTGTGGCGATCCGTCGGGGACATAGAATCTGTCTGTGACGATCGCTGCCTGTCTAACCCCATTTATTGTCGCAGGCATTATCCCTGATATTATATCTGCCCTAAACCTGCCTTCCATATCGTTTGCCACATCTATATTCCATGTTGGATCCATGACTCCCATCAGGTATTGGCTGTTATCGATACTATTGCTTCTGACATTTGGGTCTAGGCATTGTCCCTCAGCAGCCTTTAGTACACGGGTTAACTCGCATGTATGGCCCCATTCAAAGACTGATCCAGGACCTGTTTGCTTATCCTCTTCAGGCGGATTTATGATGTTTAGAATGTTTGTTATGTCCTGTATTGCTGAAGCATCCTCATATGAGACTATTATCCTGTCAAGAACTGCCCTCTCATGTCCCTGCCCTTCTTTTGCAACCTCTTCTCTCACGTATTTTCCAAGACGTGGATCGAATCCATCGACTTTACCCAAGGCACTTTCATAGGTTTCTTCTGCACCGATCTCAGAGTTTTACAACGCCTGCCCTTTTTTCTTGTAATAGCTTCAAAGTGTCAGAAAGAGGACCTGCGATATTTGCCATATAGTTTTCAGCCTGGTCATATGCTCCCTGTAGCTCGCCTAAATCAGATTCGAGGGGAGGTAGTCTCGGCCTTAATTCAGCTCTTTCCTCGTTTGTCTTAGCGTCGGTTATTGCTGCTCTTAGCTGTACGATGTCTCCCTGGAAGATCCTAGTACTGAATGATTCTCCGAAATCGAATCCAAGATCTTCTATCAAATCTGCATGCTGAGAGACTTTTTGCTCTCTACACTGGATTATCCTAGAGTTGATATTGTTCACTGTTTTCTCGAAATTGCTTCCTATACCCCGTACGGCACCATATCTATTGAGTTGTTCTTGTTTTTCTCCTATCTCAGCCCTTTTCACTTCAAGAGCTTTTACTCTTTCTCCTTCAGGAAGATGTGCCACCGAGTCTAGGTAAGGTTGGACTTTTTCCATCTGTTGAGGGCTCTTTCTCAGCTTCTTGTTTTCCTGCATACGTCTAACCCTTTCCTCAAGTTCTGCTACCTGGTCTTTTGGATCCAGGTGAGCGACTTCATCAAGAATCGGTTGTGCTCCTTCCACCCAACTGGAATGCGCTCTAATCTTTCGGCATTCTCCAATCCCTGATTTCATGCTCTGCAATACTTTTACTGGTTTCTTTTGTATTGCCTTGGCTTGTGCTAACAATGCTTCTGCCTGCTCTTTCAATGGTTCGTCCTTTTCAAGCTGGGCTTTTACTTTCCCATCGTTTTTAGCAAGTCCTATTGCAGCATCCACTACTCTTTCCCTGGCATCAAGGTCGTCAATGTCCTGGTGTTTTGCAAGTGTGGCTGCTGTTTGCGTCCTTCTGATCTCAGAGTCAATGTTTTCTATATGTGAGTATTTTAATACTCCAATAGCTTGATTAACTAGCGGTATCTCTTTGTTAAGCTCCCTATATTGTTGTTGGTATTGTTCCGGTTTTGTAGGATCTAACAATTCTATGGCTTGTAGTGCTGGGCTAAAGTGTCTCTTGTGGAATAAGTCGTCTAATAGTTTTGCAACTGACTCCACTCTTTCATCAACGCAGACATCAGAGAGAATATGTGTGGTCCTGTGACTTTGATTATTCCAGGTTGTTAGCATTGCTTGTCTTTGCTCTTGAGAATAATGGCTGTCAGGGAAAAGCTCTCTTGCCTGGGTGTTTTCTCTTCTGGCAGTAAGATATTCTACTGCAGTCTCTCTCTCATCCTCGTTTGGGAATAGTCTTTCCGCATCATCGATCATTGATGTTAATAATGCTGGATCATTTACCTTGAATTCTAAGTCTTTACCCATAAGAGCTGCTACTGCAACAGGTCTTAGCATGCATACTTTATCTTCATGTCCGAAATGAGTTAGGTTTGCATCGTAAACAGTGACGCCTGTTAGCCATCTTGCCAGCTGGTCTTCTGGCATATCGTCCAATAGATGGCGTGGATATTTCTTGCTCAGAATCTCAACTGCCTCATCATTCACACCTTTTGCATATGCGTCAAAGCTTTCAGGCTTTTCTGAAAGTATTCCAAGGGCTGTTTGTGGCAATGTAGTTGTAGATAGGTTGTCTACCATGGCCATGGCATCTATCAGCCTTTGTGGATTGTCGCGTACGGTATCTGGGAATTGGTTTAATAGTCCTGCCATAAGCGTTGTCTGTTCTGTTGGATGGTTGTCCAGGTAGTTGGCTACGTATTCTCGACAGTATTTATTCTTGTTTATCGGGCTACCTGCTGGTATACATGTTGTCAGTGTTTTTGCAAATTCTGGTGTCATAGTATCGGGCGGGAATGCTCCTGCAATACCGTATAATGTTGCTGGCTGATATCCTGCACCCATCAATGTGTCAAGGGCGGTAGGATCACACATCAATAACCTTGTTTGTGCTTGATTCCTGTCTATGAATCCGTATTCTGGCTGTTCTCTTAATTCCTCTGATATTTTATCCAAACTCTCCGCATGATTTCCATGGTTTGCTCCAAGGTTATCCATTACAACCGTACCCTCTGGGCTGGCGACTGCAGTTAAAATGGTTTCGGCCCGTGATTCGTTCGTATAACACCAATCATGCAGGTTCTTAGATTCTTGTCCCGAAAGCATTCCTGCAAATGTATTGAAGTTTTCTTGGCATCTCCCCATTACTGTTTGGTCTGGCATTTCCAGGCTCCCCTGAGCTACCTGTTGTTTTCTAACTAAACCTGCTACAAATCCTTCTGGTATGCTTCCTGTTGCTGTATATGAATCTCTCAGATGTGATAACAAATATTGGCTATGGGTTTGTAGGGTGTATACCTGCCATGGATCAGTTACTACAGTACTTGGTGCATCAACTCCTTCATTAGCCTTCACATTCTTGGGTTGATATATGAATTTTATCCCATCGTCTTGCATCTCGGTGAGTGTTGCCTGTAATTCATTTCGTTGCTCGTATAATGGTATGCCTTGTTCAAAATGTTTTCTGTCATATGCATAGCCTAGTGGGCCAAGCATGGTGAATACTTCAGTCACTTTTCTTGCTGTTTCTATGTCACCTGCGGCTGCCAGGTCATTCATGTGTTCGAGATATTTTCTCACAGAAGTTTTTTGTTCTTTGCTTGGTTTATAGCCTTCAGCATTCCCCTGTTGATTTCCGCCGATAATCGTATTTACGATGTTTTTCATCCCTGTTATCGGGAATTCTTCTGGATGATTTAGTTCAAGATTAAGTATTGTCAAACCCCCCGTACCACTGATTTCTTCTGGTATACCTATGGCCGGACTTGTTTCAAGATGTGTTTTTAGTTGGGTAGGGTTTGCGATATGAGTGTTGCCCATATGGTTGAAAACTTGTGTTGCTGTATCTTCTGGGAGTTTTTCTGATATTAGACCGCAAAGTTCGGAGTCATTTAATGCCTTCCTTCGATTTCCTTGATCGCCTTCATCTACTACTTCTCTTGCACTTTTTAGATATGATGTCGCAAGGCTGTCACTCATGCCTCCTGCGATCTTTAAGGCGTCTGCTAATGGCACGGAGGTTTGTTTCCCGCTCTCACATCGGTCTACTGCCATACCGAATCCCTCGGTTAAACTGTCTTTTCCAGGAAGGGATGATAGATGATGTAGTGTTTGTGCATCTGCAAGGGTATCATTAATCACTTTGACAATATTTGATTCTTCTGCAACAGGTGTTTTTTCTGCAGTATCAGGTTTAGCTTTTGGAGTTTCAGTGCTTGGTTTTTTACATCTTTTTTCAATCTCTCTAAAAACAGAATCGATCCTGATAACTCCTAGGCCTTCATCTCCAGATACTGTGATAAGTCCTTTTATGCTTCTTGGATTTCCTAACACTGGCTGTAATTCTTCTTTTTTCATTTTCATACCCCAATGTTTTATCTGTTCTGGCGATGCTTTTGCGTTTACCATTGCCAATGCCATGGTACCGAAGTTTTCAGGGATGGCTTCCATTGAATCTGTGACTTCAATTATTGCATTCATTGTTTCCTGGTTGGCTGTCCTACACAATGTTTTTGCTTGGGTGCTGGTCCAGAAATCCTTCCCACTATCCCAGTGTTTTGTCATCTTGTAATGATTTTGCACGATAGCTAGTCCTACCTCGTCGCTTGCTGCCTCTAGAAGGGATATGTAGGTTGGATCTGCATATATTGAGTTATCTTCATGAAGGAGGGGTACAGCATGGTTCATATATGCTTTCGCTGTTTCAGGACCTAGATTTTGCACTGTCTGATGTGCGGCCTGTGCATTAAGACTGCCTTGTTCTGTGAAAAGCATTGTAGTTGCTTCATCTTTCAGCTGATATTGTTCCAGCATGAGATTTGCCCTAGTATTTCTAACCCTGGCGACGATCTCTGGGGTTACATCAGGTAGTATCTGCATCAAGTCTTCTCTCTGAGTATTAGAACAGATGACTCCCTGGACTATTCCCTTTCTAATCAGGTAATCTCTGACTCCTTGATCCTCTGGAAGAGAACGTTCTAAGTCCTCTATACTTCTATCATCTCTTGACATAATCGGATTCAATACATTACTGTGAGTCAAAAGCTTTCGGACATCCATTGGCTTTGAAGTGTCTGCTATATAGTCTACGACAGCTATGCATCTATCTGCTACTTTTTCCAGTTTGGTTGAATCGCTTGCTTCGACCGTATCATGCATATTTTTAATGAGTATAGTAGATCTTAGCATGTTTTTTGTCTCAGGGTCTGCATTTGCTAGTTTTTCAATATAGTGTTTTCCGGCTTCTCTGCTTTCATGTTTTGAGTATGCCGTGCCAATATGTTTTAAGTTGTCGCCTTGAAAAAGGAATTGTAGGTCTTCTTGAGTTAGATTTTCACGGTTTGCAACCAGGTCATTAACAACCATTTCTCTATGTTCGTTGAAGTGGATTTTCATGAGGCCTTCTATTGCTCCAGGCATTTCAAGCAATCTTCTTCTTGCCTCAATGACGCTAGGATCCTCGTTTTCACCACCCTTCCACATCTTTTTGAATTCCTCATGTTCCCATTGCTTACAATCCCAATCCATTTTTTTAGTCGCTGCTCTTAATCTGCCTGCAAGCACCTTAGCCTTAGGACCACCACCGAAATCGTATATATCCAAGGATTCCTGGATCTCATCGAGCAGTGGGGATCCCTTAGCTGATTCAACCAGGGGGAAGGGTTCGCATTCCTTATAAGCTATCTTTGTGAGTGTTGGATTACGGTTCCTGAACTGTATCTCATGGCCTGATCTTGTAGTCATTGTTATAACAATTCCTCCTTCTGCATGGCGGCGTCCCTCTCTTGTCACCGATCTTGCGACAAGGTCGTCGGTCCCCAGGTGTTCTGCCATTTTCTGTGTTGCTGATATCTGCTCAACATCGACTGCATATTCATCCACTTCTCCAACACTTGACACGTTTTGTTCATGCGATTCTCTGATATTATGGACTGTATTCCTTTGAGACCAGAATCTTTGCTGTGATAAAAATGAGCCGATCCTTGTCCTCTTATCGGTTACGGTTAGATTGTGTAGTTCAGTTTTTTCCGCATGGAATGTCAGGTTTTCGAGATGGTCGGGCAGGCTTTCTCCTTCTCCAATATTTTCAAGATGTTCTACGACAGCGGTAAGCGCTCTTCCAACAAGTCTTTTCTGCATCTCATGAGTTTGTCCGTAACGACTATCATCCATTGATTCAAGATGTTGTAACTCAACATCTAATACATTCATAAGCCTTTTCGTATTGGTTGGGCCAAGCTTCTTTAATGCAGTGTGTCCTGTGGCATCATCAAGCTTTCCAAGAAGCTGTTTTCTGTCAGTGAAGAATTCATCATGTACTTTAAGGGTTAGATGATCCCCCTCCTCATGGATAACAAATTTTCCACGAGCATCTGAATGAGTAGGCTTGTGGACTTGTTTAGCCATATCATTAATATTCAGGAATTACAGGTATAATAGGATTATCTAGTCTTCACAGCAGCCCCTCTAGTGAAGTCTAGGACTTCTTTCGGGGATAATACGAGGGTTCCATTGCGTATGAAGTTATCGTCTTTGTCGACTATGATGCATTCATCACCTGGCCTAAGCTCAGGATCGACACTATCAACATATTTGCACATAGCGCTCTTACCTTCTCTTACAAATCCGACAGCCTCTTCCTCGTCAGATAAGACAACTCTAAGCCGGGGCGCTTTGAAGGTCTCCCACATTCTTCTTGCAAGTATTTCATGGGGTATGATAAAGTGGTCGCTTGCACGTATGGATGCGATCATATCCTTGCCTTCATAAATCCATCGCATCCTCCGTGTCTTCCTGCTCTTTTTAATCCTGACATTGTCTGGAATAAGTTCTCCAGCACCTTTACCAAATTGATAATCCATCAATGATTTAACCTTCAATATGTCCCGTACTTGTGTCCTGTCAAAGTCATCATCAACAAGTGGACCGAACGGATAAATATCCACTACTTCATATGGTACTTTTCCAAATGGTGTGATATCCAGCTCATTAATACCTTCCACTCTCTCAAGCCTTTTCTTTGCATTGACTACTTCACTCCTTCTATCTGACTCGGCTCCAGTATAATAGAATGCACTGTTTTTAGTGATTGGATCAAGTTCCGCCATCCATCCAGTATGGTTCATAAGATTATCAAGCGCCTTCATCAATTCTGGATGACTTCTAAGCCGGGTCAATACAAGCTCCCATAGACTTCCCTCACAAATCGCTTGTTTCACCCTTCTTATCTCAGCAAGACTCACATATAGATTATGTCTTGCAAGAGCGTTCACCCGATCTTTTCCATACAAGTCCTTTAAGCCTATCCCATATTCACTGCATACCGGACAGTTACAGGGTATATGCTCCATCTCCATGATCTTTTTTGTCCCATATTCTGTGAGATACCTGTCATCCTGGGCGAATAATGCATAGGCTGCACTGTCGAACAAGTCACAGCCAAGAAGCGTGGCAAGTCCGAACACCATGGGGTGGCCTAGGCCGAATGCGTGGACGACCCTGTCTGTTGGGATGTTCTTTTTTACTGTTGCTATCACGTCGACTAGTTCAGCGAACCTGTATTTTTCCATGAGTGGTACAATCCCTCCAACTGCAACGAGTGGGAACATGGATCCTATCTCACATGCAGCTTTCGCCCTCAAATCAAGGTATTTGCCACCTTGTATCCCTGCATTCACTAAGAATCCAGCATCTTTCGCTTCTTTTGCCCGCTGGATAGTCGTGTCAAGTTGTTTGGAAGCCCTTGGCTTATATGCGTCAGGTAGTGTGGGAATGTCTAGGAAGCTTCCTATATCTGAACCGATATCCTCTTCGAACTTAATAATCTCCTGGTTTGTTGCCTCGACAGCCCCGTAGACCATGAGTTGATAGCTTCCTGAATCGGTTGCTATGATACCCTCATAATCAAGGAGTTTATGGATGCCTTTAGCCAAGACATTTTCCTTTAGTTCTTCATTCTTTAGAAGCATATAAGCGTTAGTCATAAGAGCGTTTATCCCGAATTCATCTACAAGCTCTTTAATACTGATTGTTGGCTTGGAAATATTGAATACTGGCATGAGGGCTGGAGTCTCGATCCTCTTCCCATTAATATCTAAGATCCCAATCCTTGCCGCCGCATCCTTGCGCTTTATCTCAAATGTGATATCAGCCATGGGAATACTTATATCACAAGCCCTGAATATAAGTTAAAAACAGGAATCTATGCTGTATTATTTTCGGGGATAATCACGGTCATATAGGCGCATGAATTACCTTAATTCATTCATGTTTTTTTATTATACTTACACATGCCTCTCTGATTTTTATACTCTCTCGAGATTGTATATAAGCTTTAATGAGTAAGTTATTAATCGAGGTGTAGTAGAGTGGATAATATCAAGGAATTGAGTGTTGGAGATGTGATGACACGGGGAGTTATCTGTGTTGACGAGGATGATACAGTAAAGATAGCTGCGGAAGTGATGGGCAAAAACGATATCTCGGCTGTCATAGTGGTTCGAAAGGGTGAGGGTATCGGTATTGTCACTGAAAAAGACATCATCTCAAAGATTGTTGCAGAAAACAAGAATCCCATGACTGTGAAGATCTCTGAAGTAATGACAACTCCGTTAATAACAATAGAGCCTGGAGCAGATATTGATGATGCTGCTAGGATAATGAGGGATAAGGAGATTAGACGACTTCTAGTTAAGGAAAAGGGGAAAGTCATTGGAGTTATCTCCGAGTTCGATATAGTTAAAGTCGAGCCTGCACTACATCTTCTCATACAAGAGCATGCTAAATGGGATATTTCTACCGCGATGGCTGCTGGCGAGGGAATGATCGCTGGAATATGCGAGTCGTGTGAGAATTATACTGATAGTCTCACAAGTTTTGATGGTAGACTAATATGTGAGGAATGTACTGGTTGATGATGCAAGTCAAAGATGTGATGTCAACGAGTGTGGAATGTGTTAAACCAACCGATCAAGTAACACATGCCAGGTCTCTTATTAGAGATAAGAGATTGAGGATTCTTCCCGTATGTGATGGTCGGAGACTAGTAGGTTTGCTGTCGCGTGGCGACGTTCTCAAAGTTACTTCTACAAAGGCCAATATCACGATAGAGGGTATTATGCATACGAATATAGTCTCAGTAATGCCTGGCGATTCACTTTTGCAGGCAGCTCAAAAGATAGCGGATTCAAATGTATTATATCTTCCCGTTGTAGATGGTGATAGTCTAAAAGGGGTATTATCTTCGAGAAAGGTGTTGAATCATATAGTGGAAAACACTAAGAAGACGGATATAAAAGTAAGTGATGTTATGACTTCTGATGTTGTCACATGTAGTCCAGACGATGATTTATCATGGATATGGGATAAGATGATAAAATCCGGTCTTGGCGGACTGCCTGTTGTAGAAAAAGGTGTTGTCAAAGGCATGGTCACTAAAATGGATTTGTTGAATCGTGGTTCAGCCCGGCTTGTAAAAGAATCCGGGAAAGGAAAGAAGATTCACGTGAAGAAAGTCATGAAGAGTCCACCACATGTCCTAGGTATTGGAAAAACAGTGGCTGAAGCAGCATCAATGATGATTGAAAATAAGATTACCCGGCTGCCTATAGTCGATGGTAAGAACAAGCTTGTTGGAATAATTGATGTTGAAGATGTATTCAATGCATACCTGTCTTAAAATCCTATTATTATAATTGTTGTCCTAATAGTATCCAAGATGCTAGATATTAAACGTGTACGACAAGATCCTCAAGTAGTCCTGGAGAATATCAAGCGTAGAGGCAATACGGATTATATAGAAAGATTCAATGAGCTTATCAGTATTGATGAGAAGTGGCGTATACTAAAAAAGAAGATAGATGATCTAAGACATGAGAGGAATAAGAGTTCTCAACAAGTTGATGCTGCAAGAAAATCAGGACAGGATATCAGCCTTATTGTGAAAGGTGCTAAGGATATTTCAGGTGAGATCAAGGAGACTGAGATAGAATGCGAAAAACTCAATGTTCATATGAAAGATCTTTTAATGCGTCTTCCAAACATATTGCATGAGACAGTTCCTGTAGGACATTCTGAGGAGGATAATGTCGAAGTAAGGGTTTGGGGCAAGGCTGTTAAACCTGGTTTTGAATTGAAACACCATGGCGATATCGCGGTTGATCTTGGTGTGGCTGATTTTGAACGGGCTGTAAAAATATCTGGTAGCGGTTTTTACATACTTAAAGGAGATTTGGCTTTAATGGATTTTGCATTATTGAATCTGGGTATCAGTATGCTTGTTGATAAGGATTACACTCTCATTGAACCTCCATTTATGATGCGTAGAAAACCCTATGAGGGTGTCACCGACCTTGATGATTTTGAAAACGTCATGTATAAGATAGATGGTGAAGATGGGTATCTTATCGCTACAAGCGAGCATCCGATAGCTGCAATGCATATGGGGGAGCTATTGGAAGATAAGGATCTACCATTGAAGTACTGTGGAGTTTCAACAAATTTTAGGAAGGAGATAGGGAAACACAGTGTGGATGAACGGGGTTTGTTCAGAGTGCATCAATTCAATAAGATAGAGCAATTTATCTTTTCAAAACCTGACGATGGCTGGGATTTCCATGAAGAGCTTCTATCTAATGCGGAATCATTGTTAAAAAAATTGGAGATACCCTATCGTATAGTCAATGTTTGTACTGGTGATATCGGAACGGTTGCAGCAAAGAAATATGATATCGAGGGATGGAGCCCTAGGGAGGGCAAGTATATCGAGCTTATCAGCTGTTCAAACTGCACTTCATATCAGGCGGCAAGACTTGGCATCAGATATCGCAGAGGACAGGAGAAAGATTTTCCACACACATTAAATAGTACGATGGTGGCAACTTCAAGGGCGCTTAGACTAATACTGGAAAACTATCAGACTAAGGATGGACGGGTAAGGGTGCCAGAAGTATTAAAGCAATATATGAAGGGCAAGGAATATATTGGAGAGTAAGATTAGAGAAATCCTACTACACTCTTGATCTTATACCTGCTATAGTTTCTCCTAGCCTGTGAATAATACATCCTGTATCTGCCATCCTTCATCCTTACAATGTCTGGATCGCTTGCGATATCTGAATCTCGTTCAGGTACTATTCTTATCCCTTGATCCAGTTTGAAGGACTTTCCATCTCGTGAGCTTGCGCTTAGGATGACTGATGCAGTATCATTATCCATGTTCTTTGAAGTGAAATACAGTTTATATACTCGTTCTGGGAGTATGAAGGATTTAGGATCTGATAGAATAGTATTACCAAAGACTATCCTTGATTCCCTATGCCAATTAGATCCATCATCGAAAGAAAGTGCAGTCCTCAACCATCTTCCAGTACTATAATACATCCTTAGTGTGTTGTTCGGAAGCCTTATTACCTCCGGGTCTGCGACATAAAGCTTGTATGGATCATCTGAATCCTCATAATCCTGGAATCTAACGTCTGGTTCTTTCACCCAGTTGAATAAATCATCTGAGATAGCACTGTAAAACCTTTGTTCAGCCGGCAGACGCTTCCACATACTCTCAATCCATTCCATACCCCCCTGATCAACGCCTTCATAAATCATCCTATAACTCCCGTTTAACAGACGATAAACACAGGGATTGGCAATCGCTCTTTGCCCTTGCACACCACCACTTAATACTGTCCCATTATCAGCATATGATAATCCCCTATCTGATAATGCAATACGAATCTCATTTTCCCTAGAATAGAACATAATATATCTTCCATCGACAAGTAGAGTGTCGGATTCCTTCCCATCTTCAAGTCTTGTATCAGTCTCTCGAGTAAAATATAACAAAGCATCGATTGGCAGTATCAATGTCGTTGTTGTACCTGTTGTCGTTGTTGTTGTACTGGTAGTTGTTGTTGTGGTTGACGTTGTTGTTTTCTTAATAGTGGTTGTAGTCGTCTTTAACGTTGTCTCAGTAGTCCTAATAATCTCAATCTCGTCTATATCAATTTCTGTGTATTCATAGATAGTCTCCTTGATAAAAGTCAGGGTATCCGACCCGAAATTCACAAGGAAGAATATTAATATTATAATGGGGATGATGATCTGAGGATGCTCCCTGACCTTGTTCACCCGCCCCGTAATACTTTTCAGATTGAAACCTACCATCTTAGATGGCTACCTTGATTAAGATATAGAAAGACTATTAAAACTTTATCTCATTATCACACATGGGGATAAGTGTCCTAACCATATCCTCAGCCTCTTTCTTCTCAGTACTGAGGATGACTCCCGCAATCTTTTCCAATCTCATCTTGTTAATAATAAAGTGTGTGAATTCTTTCACACTCTTGTCATTGTTATAGATGAGAAGACTTGATAGCGAGTCAAGGAAAAGGAATTTCTTTTCAGTATTGACTTTTGAAAGCATTCTGTCAAGATACATGCTAACTTCCTCAAGCGATCCTGGATTCTCAACAAAAACTACATTATCAGATTTCTCTGGAGCTTTCCCTGCCATCTGTGAGATACAATCCACGAACATTATCTGGGATGCGTCAGCCCCAGATTCATTAACAGCTTCGATGATATAGTCATACGGTCGTGATACACTGATATAGACTCCCCCCATCCCCTTTTCCTTTACTAGTTTGGCAAGTAGTGCCGATACTACTCTAGAATGGTCTTTTGACTTGGCTGAGGCTATGATGATAGCATCGTCGCGCAGATTTGTTAATCCTTCATCCATTTTCTTAGCGATGGATTCATCTGTCGTTGCTACTTCTTCAACGGCTGGCTGTGCAGCCATTGGCATTCCACCCGGTCCCATCACAATCTGTTTTTCCTTTTCTTTGTCATGTTCTGTTTTTATCGCCTCTATCTCTCTGACAAGGTTTTTAACATTGGATGTCAATCTTGTTGTTATGAGTACTGGGGCTCTATTCTTGCGGGATATCTTAAAATACCCTAGTATTGATGGTATGAATTTTAACAGGTGATAGCCTCCAAGTAAGAAAGATGCTGATATACCTGCAAGGATTGCCTTGTCTATTGGTATTATGTCCGATATTTCGGGCAGGTATTTGAATATTAGATTGTATATTGGTGTGACTAGATCATTGGATTGTTGGTAGTTATAGACTCCAAAGGCGATAGCGATCATTAGTATTCCTTTGATTAGCTCTGACCAGCGGACTCTAGTAAAATGTTCGAGAGCGTCTATCTCATCATATTGTATTCCTACAAAAGATTTTGGGAATTTTTTTATACAGACAACTCTTTCCTTGGTTGTTAGGACTGTGTATAATCCTATCTTGTATTTTGATCCTACCTGTTCATTTTCAGGTATGTAGTCATCAAACCCCTTTACTTTTAATCCAGACCCCTCCATTTTCAATCAATACCTGCTTTAAACATGGGCATCAATACTATGCCCTCATCTATTATCTGCATAACGTGTTTGTTTCTGGAATGGTTCATTCCCCTCATCTTGATTACCTGCAATGCCCTTAATAACTCTCCCTTCCTCTCGAATTCAGTTAGCATTATAACTCCGTCCGCAACGAATTCTTCCACTCCAAAAACACTGTATTTGAATTCGTTAGGTGGTATCTCAGAAATCAATATTGTGGTTACGTCATGATACATCAGCCTAAAAGCTAGTTCGAAGACAAAATTTCTGATCTTCTCCCCTTCAATCAGGTTTTCGCATAATGCTGTGATAGAATCTATTACAAGCCTCTTAGTATTGTTGGATTTTATTATCTCTTCTATGATGCTTATTAATCCCTCTACATTATTCAAGCCGATACCTTTCAGTCTTGTATCCTGTACTAGGTCAACTACTTTAACAAGGTTTGAATCGACTAGATTCTGATCGTAGAATTTGAATTCCTTAATGTTTTTCACAACCTTGTCTTTGGGCTCGGTTAATGCAATATATGTACCAGCCTCTCCCTGAGTAGCTCCATCAAAGATGAATTGCTGGCATAATACGGTTTTTCCAGTACCGCAACTTCCTGCAAGTAGAACACAGTGTCCACGAGGTATGCCCCCATTCAACACATCATCTAATCCTATGATACCCGTCTTTAGCTTTTCTACCATATGAACACCAGATTTTGTTAATTATTATTCTGGATTAATAAAAACCGACGAATTTAAGGATATTATAATAGTTTGCCTAGTTTATGGACTGATATTTTATCTACATATCCAATATGCTCGCCACCCATAGTCAGATTGACTATATGGACTTTTGATGTTTTGGCGACTTTTTCAATTAATTCCTTGCCTATCCTTAGTTTCCTGGGTTTTTTTATCTTGTCATAATGTCCTGAATATACTCCAACGACATTTCCAAAATCCATGCCTGCAAGGGCTATCATCCTAGGTTTGTAATGCTCTACAAGATGCACTGCTCGATCACCATCTGTAAAACCCCCAAAGTTATGGACTTTATCTGTTGGATCCGACTGTGTTGTAGCATAGATGGTTTTCTTGAATTGTGGCACATATTTTATAAGTGATTCCAGATTATCACCATGTCCATGAACTACGGTGACACAATTATATTCGTTGGCTTTTAAGATGAATCTGATATCTCCATCAAGGTCTGTTATATTAATATGTGGTATTATCCTGTACTCCATCAATGCTTTTACAGCACCGTCCACGGCCACATTCACAACTTTCTTATGAATCCCCTCGTCATGTATTTTATGGAGGTTTTCTTCAAGGCTTGGGCCACAACCATAGATCACAACATTCTTACCCTTTATCATCTTACTGAGTTTGGATAATCTCTCTGCTTTAACCATGTTGTTCAAGATCTGTGTGGCTCTCGTATCACCAGACATATTTAGATCTAATGATCTAACTATGTTCAGATATTCTGTTGTCCATGGCATGGTATAATAGCCTTTATCGCCAAAGATTAAATAATCGAGATGAGTTCGACGGATGAGCGTTTTATGGTGGATGAAAGCCTTCTAAAACGCATTTGTGATTATGCTTCATTATCTGAAAATGATGTTGTATTAGAGGTTGGGGCAGGGAAGGGCAGTCTTACAAAAAAACTTGTTGAAAAGGGATGTAAGGTTATCGCGGTTGAGAAAAACAAGGATCTTTTCAATGAATTGAGCGGGAAATTATCTGATCTATCGAATCTAGAATTAGTAGATGGGGATATATTGAAGGTCAAGGTTCCGAAATATAATAAAGTCGTCTCGAATATACCCTATAGTATAAGCAGAAAGATTGTAAAAAAAATTTTACTCGATGGTTTTGATTCTGCGGTACTCGTAGTTCAAAAAGAATTCGCTGAAAAGCTCGATGCTGATGAGGGAAGTATAAATTACCGGATGATAACAGCACTAACCAAATCATGTTGTAGTATCGAGGTTTTAGAAAATATTTCACCAGAAGCATTCAGGCCCATACCCAGAGTATGGTCCTCGGTAGTAAGGCTCATACAGCATAAGCCTTTAACAAAGGGATACCTAGACTTGTTGACAAATTTGTTTAACCATAAAAACAAGTTTATACGCAATACATTGTCTGGATACAAAGGCAAATTCAAGGATTATAGGCCAGTGAACATGAGTCCAGTGGAATTATCTGAATTATACTCAGACCTACAGAAAGTTCAATAAAGCTATTTTTTTTTTATCGAAATGCAAGGTATTATATTATGAGTGGACTGGCGACCAGGCCAATAGCTATAGAAGACCGGGTCTTAATGGCCCCTACAACTGATATTGGCGGGCCGATGGCTGCTGGTGGCAGAGGTGATGGTGAAACAAATTTTGATTCATTTATCAATGGTATTTTCAAGCGTTCGAAAGGCATGGAAGTTGGTGTAACTGAAAAATGGGTTATTAGACGGCTTCTTGAATCCATCTATACTAAATCTGGTCTACAAAACTCTGATATCATCGAGCATGATGTGAATCGTCTTGGGAATAACATGCATGCGTCCGGCCTCCTTGATCGGGGTGCTAGCTGGGTTGATGAGGGTGCTAGAAGGTTTATCACGGTTTTAGAGGCGGTTGATAGGGGTAGTGGAGATGCTGTATTAAGGAGGACTGAAAATATTTCACGGATTGTAGGATCAAATGGGACTGGTTATGATTCTATAGGCATCATCGAGGATGGTGGAAGGATTGAAGACATGGAATTCATTAAAAAAATGAGTGAGGATCTGGGACTTGTAAGACAGGATGTCGATGATATCCTAGGTGTTGCGAAGGACAAGCCTGATCTAGTAGCTAAGAGAAGACCTATGGTTGATGCCTACTCAACGCGTGATCTTGGTGCTGTAAGACATGCATGTGGGCCAGTCTACGCCAGGATCATGACTTCTGATGATGCGCTTACGGCGTCTGAAGTAAGGGAATCGTTCTGCGCACTGTTCAGTGCATTTGCTAAATATCCTCCAACATCAGTTACTGAGATCAAAGAAACATTCCAGCAAGTTTCTTCTACTGGATTAAATCCTATAGAGCATCTTAAAACACTTCCTGACAGATTATACTCGTCAAAGTCTTGATAAAAGGAAGGAAGGGATGGTTGTTTCCTACCAGATCTTATTTATTAAGAAGTCATATATTATACTCTGGGTGATGTATGGTGACTAAACGTGGTACAAAGCTTTTGAAGGAAGGATTTGCGAAGATGGTGAAGCGTGGCGTCGTAATGGACGTCACTGATGCGAAACAGGCAGGAATTGCTGAGGATGCTGGTGCTGTGGCTGTAATGGCTTTAGAGCGCGTTCCCTCAGATATACGTGCTGATGGAGGGGTGGCTAGGATGGCTGACCCACTTAAGATACAGGAGATATTAGACTGTGTTACAATCCCGGTTATGGCAAAATGTCGTATCGGACATTTTGCAGAAGCGCAAATTCTACAGCATCTTGGCGTGGATATGGTGGATGAGAGCGAAGTACTAACTCCTGCTGACGAGCAGAACCATGTTGATAAGAAACAATTTACAATACCCTTTGTTTGTGGTGCCCGGAATCTTGGCGAGGCTTTGAGAAGGATAAGTGAAGGAGCAGCAATGATCCGGACTAAAGGTGAGGCAGGCACTGGAAATATTGTGGAAGCAGTTAGGCATATGCGTGCAGTTATCGGCGAGATAAATAAGATTAAATCTATGAGTGATGATGAATTATACGATGAGGCTAAGAACTTAAGGTCTCCGATAGAGCTTGTCAAGGAAGTCAAGAAACTAGGCAGGTTACCTGTCGTTAATTTTAGTGCTGGTGGAATTGCTACGCCTGCTGACGCGTCTTTGATGATGCAGTTGGGTGGTGACGGCAACTTCGTGGGTTCAGGCATTTTTAAGAGTGATGAGCCCGAGCTTATGGCCAAGGCTATAGTGGAGGCGACACTTCATTATGATAAACCTGATGTTCTGGCAGAAGTTAGCAAAGGTTTGGGCGAAGCGATGAAAGGACTTGATATTGCAACTTTAGAGACTCGTCTACAGGAGCGTGGTGATTAATGCTTGTTTCCGACGTTATGACGACGGAATTGATGACTTGCGGACCTGAAGAGAATCTAGTGGCTGTTGGAGACCGGCTTGATGAAGGTGGATTAAGTGCTGCGATAGTAATCGATAATTCCGAGGTTGTTGGTCTTGTTGGAAAGGAAACTTTTATCGCTAATCTACATATCATATGTGATGAGAAGCCTCTTGAAACTTATTGTGTGAGCGATTTCATGAGTCAAGATGTCATCCCATTGAATAGTGACGATGACTTGTATGATGCTATAGATCGTATACAAAATCTCACAAAACATGTTGATAGACTTCCAGTCATATCTGATGGGAAGCTTGTAGGTGTTCTTTCTAAGAAGAATCTTACACAACTTTATGCGGATATGATGGGGGGGAAACATAAAGTCCGGGATATAATGCATTTTAATCCCTCGACAGTCGAGTCATACGATTCCCTTGATAAGGTTATTGATGAGATGAAGATTTCAGGTGCGAAAAGCGTTCTTGTAATGGATGGTATTCATCTTTCTGGTATTATCACGATAAAGGATATTAGTATAAACTTATTCCGGGAGAAAAAAGTATGTAAGCGTACTAATGCTGTTAGCCTTCTTACTGCAGAAGATATTATGTCGAGGAATCCAATCACGATAAATGAGAAGATGGATTCTGCATTAGCTGCACAGTTAATGATCGAGAAGGAATTTGGAAGCCTTCCTGTCGTGAATGGTGAGCTTAAAGGCATCCTAACGCGAACTGATCTTTTAAAAGGATTTCAATTGGAAAAATAAATCCTGATCCATTAGATTGAAATGAAATATGGGGTCTTGAATGTTCAAGGAGATGTAACTGAACACGTTCAATCACTTTGTAATGCAGTTGATTCACTAGGCTTGGATGGAGAAGTGATTGAAGTCAAGGATAAGAATACGATAAAAAAGTGTAGTGCTCTCGTTATACCTGGGGGAGAATCAACTACTCTAGGACTCTTATTGAATGATTATGGCCTTGACACGGTAATCAATGAACTCGCCTCAAATGGCGTTCCTATCATGGGTACGTGTGCTGGTCTGATACTTCTGGCTAAAGAGGGGAATAATCATGTCTTGAAAACTGGTCAGCCTTTATTGTCTTTAATGGATGTGAAGGTTAGTCGTAATGCTTTTGGTAGGCAGAGAGATTCTTTTGAAGCATTGCTTGATATTCCCGCATTAAATGGGGGTGGGTATCCGGGAGTTTTTATTCGAGCTCCTGCAATAGAGAAGTTATGGGGTAATGCAGAAGAATTATGCAGGTATGAGGATTTGATTGTAATGGCTAGACAGGATAATATTCTTGCTGTAGCATTTCATCCCGAGCTTACCTCGGATCTTCGCATACACGAGTATTTTCTGAAGATGATATGATTTTATTATTATCTTGCATATGATTTATCCCTATGTCTCTCATTGATTTTGGCATTGTGCAGAAGGAGCTTAAGGATGCTGGCATCTTCCATACTCATCAGGTTTTGGTTCGTAAGAACAAGCATCTTGCAATTGGTAATGTTCCGTCAGTGTTCATTATAACGGATACCTGTATTTATCATGGTGGCACCGAGCATACTAACAATAATTTCTATTGTATACGTCTTAGCAAACTGCTTGAAGTAAGTGAAGTGGGCAAAAGCATGTGGAAGAGCATAAAGATAAGATATGCTCAAGATGATAGGATAGAATCCATTTATGTCTGTCCTTTTACCGGGGATCCGGGCAAGCCAGTGATAGATGAGGAGTCATTCAAGATCATCATGGATTTATTAAAGGCTAATTTAAATTCTGTTTGAAATGTCTAGGATTATTAAAACAAGAGCGGGTTTCATGGGATATGACTATGGATCGCTAGGGATAGAGAAGGTTTATCTGCCACAACCTACAAAAGAGAGTTTAATGGAAAAATATGGGATAGATGAATCTTCAACGAGTGGATTAAGATTATTTGACGACAAGTTAGCTGATTATTTCAAGGGTATTGAATCAGATTTTAAGGATGTTCCACAGAATATGGAGGGATTGACTGCTTTTCAACAGAGGGTACTTGAAAAGACGAGGGATGTGCCCTATGGGCAAACAAAAAGTTATGGATGGATTG
Organism: uncultured archaeon; assembly: GCA_964423225.1. Taxonomy (GTDB): domain Archaea; phylum Altiarchaeota; class Altiarchaeia; order IMC4; family SCGC-AAA252-I15; genus CAYREE01. The sequence goes on from CAYREE010000002.1 coordinate 59,724, forward strand.
CCCGTTCTATTGGGGCGCCATATGCTGCCCGTGCAGTTGGTAATGCATTAAGGTCTAATCCCCTACCTCTATTGGTGCCATGCCATCGGATAGTCGGTTCTACTGGCCTGGGTGGCTTCACACCATCAATTGATTTGAAGAAAAGGCTGCTTAAACTTGAGGGCGCACTATGAAAGTAGGATGCATGAATAATCCCCGAAAGGATTTCATCGAAGAATTAAGATTATTCCATAGTTATGGACTGGATTATATTGATCTTACAATGGAATATCCGGGGGCTAGTATAGAGAAGGTTAAGAAAGAAGAGAAGGAATTCACAAGGCTATTGAAAAAATTTGACATGTCTGTCATAGGTCATATGCCCTGGTACCTACAGATAACAAGTCCACATAAGAATGTGAGGAAGGCATTCCTGAATGAGGCGTCTGATGTGATGGAACTATCGGCTGGACTAGGGGCTCCGCATGTGACCATCCATCCTGATTTCCTACCATTGAAGAGGACTGTACAGGAACAAAAAGAATTATTGATAGATTCTCTCGGACAGTTATTGGATAAATCCCAGGATCTGGGTATCGATCTTTGTTTTGAGAACTTTAAGAAAGATCATGTTAGCTCATTAGTACTTGAAGATATCTTCAAGGAATTACCTGGATTAAAATTCACTCTTGATGTAGGCCATGGATTCATTGGTGTGGGTAATATTGAATATATCAAGGATCTTATAAGTCAATTCAAGGATCGTCTGACTCATGTACACATCCATGATAATCAGGGGATGGAAGACGATCACTTACCTCTTGGCGTGGGTCAGATAGACATTCCCGGAGTAGTTGACTCTTTGAAGAACGCTGGATATAATGGATCTATCACATTAGAAGTCTTCGCACAAGACAGGGATTACATGAAACTGAGCATGCAAAAACTTAATGGAATGTGGTGAATCTATCTTCCTGATATTATCTTTATCACATCGCAGTCGGCTAGCACATGGTCTTTTCCTACCTTCTGCTTTGTGCGTGCGTCAACAGCTCCTATGAATTTTTCTCCTATGTCTGTATGAACCTTATATGCTAGGTCTAGGGCTGTCGAATCATTTGGCACTAGATATGAGTCTGGAAGCACCTTACCCTTCTTGTCTGAAAGCTTACCCTCGTTTTCAACAGGATAAACCGTTATTAGTCCAAGGACATCATATACTGCCTTATTAAGTGATTTTTGCACACCTGTCGAACCATGCTTCTCTAATATCTTAGTCTTAACGAATTCCATGGCCTTGGATTGTTTCTCAGTTAATTCTCCTTTTACTGTAAATTCCCCATCTCCTGGCACATACTCTATAAGCTCGTGAGCATCCGCTTCACGTAATGCTAGTTCAGCTTCAGCACAGACAGGTATCATCTCATACTTTGCTTGTAGTCTATCAAAGTTATCCATTCCTAGATCTATTTTATTTGCGGTAATTAGGATGGGTTTTGAAATCTGTCTCAAAACAATGGCGAACCTCATTATGTCTTCATCACTCCAATCCCTATTGTCTTCAAGTCTCGTCTTCTTCAATGCGTTTTTCACATGGCCTTCTGAAACCGATAATCCCGTTAAAATAGTTGTGAGCTCATCGACTAGCTTTGCATCTGCATGGACTATCTTCGACTTGATCTTCTTCCAGTTCTTTCTGATGATTCCTGCAAACCAGTGATTCACCTCATCTTCAAGGAATTTTATATCCTCTTCTGGATCATGGTTTACACAAGCCTCTCCCAGCTCATCGGTTCTACCTGAAATATCGACTATATGGATTAATACATCTGCCTGCCTCAAGTCATCTAGAAACTGGTTTCCAAGGCCTTTTCCTTCATGTGCTCCTGGTACGAGTCCTGCAACATCTATGATCTTTATTGGTGTGAATCTGTTGCCTTTCTTGCATACGCTATTGTTTGGATTGCATTCAACATTGAATTCGTTGCATGGGCATTTTCCACGCACATATCCAACCCCGATATTGGCTTTTATTGTCGTGAATGGAAATCCAGCAATTTCTGCGTCAGCTAGTGTTAATGCCTTGAAAAACGTTGATTTTCCAACATTTGGTTTCCCGACTACTCCTACTTCCATCACTTATTCCTCTCCCAATTATTTATAAATAATAGTAAGGCTGCTATTATGATTAACATCATTGAACCTGCTACAATAAGTGATTCGGTAGGATTTCTTGTTGGTAGGCTATTATAATAGATGAAGCCGTTTGTACTTCCAATAATGATCCTCTTATAATCTATCTTGGATGTTAGGATCCTACCCTTTGTATCCAAGTACCATCTTACCTCTCCTGTCGGGTCTGTAAGATAGAGTCTTTCATCGAGTGTTCCCGCAATCGTATGGAATCCATTAGTTGCCATTGAAGTGATTCCATCACTTAGTCTGATACTATACCTGAGTCCACCATCCCTGTGAAAGACTAAGAGTCGACCGTCTTTCAAACCTGCTAGTATTGTATTATCATGTGCTATTAATACTCCGATCTGATCATTGGTCCTATACCTCCATTTGAGGCTTCCATTATGATCGAATATAATTATGAAACCATTATTCAATCCGATGATAATGCCTTCATCATCGACAGTTGAAGTCCTGATTATATCCTCTACTCCAAACTTTTTTATCTGTTTTCCATCCTGATCAAGTCTTATAACATCTCTGTCTGTTATAATAATTGTTTCATTCCCGATTATTGTAGCTGAGATACTATAACCTCCACTATTATACTCCCATAATGGATTACCGTTTCTATTAATACAGTAGACATTTCCAGTTGATGTGCCAATTATTATTCGATCAGCATTCATATCAACGGAGTCTGGAAATAATGACTGTTCTTCAAGATCTTTATCCCACATCATAAAACCCTCTAAGATAGAATAAATCCTACCGTCCATTGCCGATAAGATGATTCCTTCCTCATCAGCCTTTAAAGTATTGATTGTCGTGTTGATGGAGTAATTCCATAAAATACTGCCATTAAAATCTATCTTTGAGATCGTATTGTTGTATGCTACAACAAATGCTTTATCTAGCATTTCAAGCGAAGTAACTCTAAGGCCTATAGGAATCTGCCAGTCAGGAATCTTCACTGTTTCCTGTGAATCAACAAGGCTTGTCCCAAGCGCTAGGATTATTATTATACTCGCCCATTTTTTTTGTAGCATAGTTAGGAATAGTGTTTTTTGATTTATATTGTTCTCATTTAAGACTTATACATGAAGCTAATAGATTTGGTGTCTCCGATCGGTATTTTGATTATCGGGACCTTTTTCCTGGCAATAGGTTATGTTATATTCAATAATTACCTAACTATCTCAGAGGCAACTGCTTTATCAAAGGGTGTGGAATTCATTCAGATAGGATTGGTGATGATAGTCTTATCATTTGTTATGTCGTGTGTAGGACAAGTATTTCGTCTGTTGAAAATAATATAAAAAAAAAGAGGGGTTTGTCCAGGTTTTATCCTGGACATTTGTGTTGTTGTTTTTACGCTATCCGCATATTCCTTCAATCTTCTTAGTTCCCGTGAACTCGATTCCGGTAATAGCATTATCCCGGTCATCAAACACGAAAGCAACTTCTAGGGCATATGGCTGGTCTGCAACACATGCTGAACCAAGGTCGCGTTTTACTGTCTCGGTCTTACCTACTAATAATACTAGGTTTGCCGCCTCTGTTACCACTACTCCTGGATTACCAACAGTCATACTCGAGATAACAATCGTGTAGTCCTGATTGTTTCGTATCGTGAAATACGATACACCGCTTTCAACAACTTTCCAGTTCAAAATCCCCATTTCTGCTCCTCTCCAATAGGATTTTGAGGCCTGGATTCCGGCTCCGGCTCCTATGTCTATAAATCCTCCTAATACCGTCACCACTATTAGCGCGACAATCACTACTACTGCGAGTATCACGAGATACTCTGTGGATAATTGTCCTTTATCCATGAAACACCTCCTATAGATTTATTCTATATTTTTATTATATGATTGTGTTAAAAAAAGAGGGGTTATTCCTGTTTTTAGCAGGTTCCCTCTATTTTCTTAACGCCGTCAAACTTTAGGTCTGCGATAGTGTGGTCTACATCCGTGTATATCACACTAACGGCTGCTGCATATGGCGATCCTGCACTTCCTGCCGCACATGTGCTGATGTCCTGATTCACTGTCCTGCTTTGTCCTGGATTAAGTGTCAGAGATACCATTCCTCCACCTCCTCCTATCACTGTGACTCCATCCACTGTGAACGAAGTAATCTGGATTGTGTAATCCAGGTTGTTTCTCACCGTGAAGTAGGAACTACTGCCTGCTAATGCTACCTTCCAATTTAATAGTCCGATGTCTGCTCCTCTCCAGTAGGACTTTGATGCTTGCACACCTGCTCCTGCACCGATGTCTATGAATCCTCCGAGGACTGTCACGACTATTAAGGCTACTATGACAACGACTGCAAGGATGACCAAATATTCCGTTGATAATTGTCCTTTATCCATTTTTCACCTCCCTTGGGTATATTGATTATTTATTTTTTTCCTTTATAACCCTTGTTTTACTGTATTTTTATGTAATATCTGATAGCGTAAAATACTATCAGTGTGATTGGCACTATTATGATAGCGTACTTCAGCCCGTATTTTTCTTTTCCCTTGTTTATAACTCCGATAAGCAGGCTTGCGATAAATGATGTGCCGACTATTATTAATGTGGATACGTTCATGAGGAATTCTATGCTGAATGTTTCTGCCATGAATAAACCGATCCCCATATTATTCACATCTGATATATTGAAATTGCTTTTCAACTCATTCATCCTCTCTGTGAAGTGTATGGACACGTTCATCAATACTGGCATTCCAACGACTATGGTTAGTAGGATGAGTATAGTGTATGTCCTTGTGCTTGATATGAGTTGTCTTCTAAGCATCAGGTTCTCATTGATGTCTCTCGCGGTTTCTTCTAGTATCTTGGCTAAGTAGCCGCCGGATTCGATGCTTCTTATGAATAGTTTTATTGATCTTTCAAGTACTGGAAGTCTTATATTCTGGTTTATCTCCATGAGTGCACTGGAAAAAGATTCTGTCCCCAAGGCTTTTGTAGTTGCTTTATCAAGCTCTTCTTTTAATACACCAAATTCCTCTCTTGCTGATATCTTCATTGCCTGATATGGGGTCATACCTGCCCTGACATTGGATGCCATTAGTTGTAGAACGCTTGGAAGCACTTCTTCAACGGCTTCCCCCCTCTTTTCGGCTATGAAAAATGGTATTGAGTATGCTCCAACCAGATAGACTATGAACATCACGAATGCTAATACGTGAAATAGCAGTGGTTCTCCGTATCTTCCTATATACTCGGTGACAAGTGCTACTAATACAGAGTATAACAGGCTTTTACCCAACCAGACTTCTGCCTCCACATTCATGCCTGCAAATTTGATCATGTCAGCCATATTCTCTACCATTGTTCTGGGGTAGAGCCTTGATAATGCTATGTAGAATCGTCTCATCGTTAAACGTATACTACCGGCCTCCTGCTTTTTATGAATTCCATTAGTGCTATTTGTACGAAAAAGCATACTGGGATCATTATGTAGAATATTTTTGGGCCTAGTTCGACTCCGAGGAATGGTCCTAGGACTATTATTAGTGTTGTTGCGATTGTTGGCATGACTACTGCGAAGAGCATGTATATTAGTACCATTACATTGAGTTCTTGGGCATAGTTTCTGATCTTCATTTTTTGTTCCATTGTCAGGTCTTTTACGAGTTCTCTTAGTATGCCTTCTAGGCTTGATCCTGATTTTAATGCGTTTATTATCTGCCATACGCTGTTTTTAAGGTGTTCGCTTCTTGTGTGTATGGCTAGTTCTTCTAGTGCGTCTTCTACTGGTACTCCAACATTGGCTTTTTTCACGACTTTTGCTATCTCATGGGATATGCTGCCGTATCCTGAGTGGGCTACTTCTGTTAGGGCTGTGTATGCTGATGCTCCTGAACTGACTTCTAATAGCATGTCTTTTAGTGCGAAAACAAGGTCTCTGTCGATTTGTTCTGCTTTTTTTCCGGCTAGGATTCCGGGGTATGATAATAGTACGAATAGGAATAATCCTAGGATCAGTGTGAATACCATTAGGGTCATGGAAATTACTTTTTGTTGTTCTGTGCCTACCGCTGTCATTAGCGTGTATATTAGTCCGCCAACAAGTAGTGCGGTGAATAATGCGGATAGTATTGAGGCTCCTACATAGTCTTCAGCACCTACATCAAGGTCGGTTTCCATCAAGTCTATCCTAAGCTTAGGATATACTGCCATGAGCTTGTGCCATAGGTTATTCCATTTACTTGTTAACCGTATCCCCACTCTTAGGGGTATCAACATTAGTGGTACTTCCATCGGTATTCTATTCCTTCTTTTTCTTTCCTAGACCCAACATGGACTTTATTGTCGGGCTCATCCTTTTTGCGAATAATTTGTTTAATGCTGAGTCTTTTTTCTCTTCTGGTTTTAATGGGATTTCAGTGTCTGAGACTGGTTTATCTTCTTTAGAGTCTTCGGCACTGGTTTTTTCCTCTTCTATCGCGTGTTCTAATATTTCCTCGGGTTTTATCGTGTCCTCGTCCGCTATTGCGAATGGAGAAGGCTGTAAATCAGGTTTTTTCTCTTCTTCTTGGATTGTTATCTGTGGATCTTCTGGTTCTTCTGGCATAGTATCAAACAATGATTTTGCTCTCGTTGACATGGGATCATCTTGAAATGGTTCTTCTTTCTCCTCGGGTATTTCAGGTTCTGGTTTTATTATCTGGTCTGTTTGCTCTTCTACTTCATCTTGTCCTATCATTGCCTTCATTGTCGGACTCATTTTATCATCGAATATTTTGTCTAATTTTGTTTTGTCTTGTAGTTTTGTATCTTCTTCAACAGGCTCTTGGATTTCTTTTTTAGTTTCTTCTTGTATTGATTTTTCAGTTGTTGGTTCGGGTTTTTTCACTGGTTCTTTTTCCTGTTCACTTGAACCCATCATCGCCTTCATGGTTGGACTCATCTTTTCTGCGAATGGATCGTCAAATCGAGGGTCTTTCGGGCCATCGAAGACTTTTTTATATGGTTCAACTTCTTCTTTTGATGTTTCTGGTTCTTGAGTCTCTGTGACCTCAAGTTTTTTGTCTGGAATCTCTTGGACTATCTGTGATTCTGGTTCTAATGCTTCTGGTCCGGTTTGTTCAGGAGTAGTTTGTGTTTCTTCTGTGATTGATGATCCTGGATCGATTTCTTCTGCTGCCAGGGGTTGTGGTTCGGTCACATCTTGTGGGAGTAATTCGGGTTTTTGTTCTATATCTGCTGTTTGTTTATCTAGTTCCTCTATTTTTTCTTCTTCTAACGGTGTTTTTTCCTCGGTTTGTTGTGCTATTTTTGGAGGTTCAATAATTCGATGTTTCTTTGGGTCTCTTTCCTTGATTTCTTCGATGGTTATTTTACCTTCTATCACTTCCTTTAGTTGTTCCTTGTTCTTGTAGTATAATTCCATGACTTCGCCGACTTCTTCAAGACTTCGATTATTGTTTTCATACATCCAGATCAATGTCTTCTTCTTTTCCTCTAAGTCTTTTAGGATTTCCGGCCGACTCATTCCTGTATGTAGTGATAAATCCTCTAATACTCGGACGCTATCATTTACTTTTACGAACTCGTCAGTCCTTGTATTGTATCTGAATAGATAATTTAGTTCGAATTCTTTGCCCTCGCTTCCAGGGCGTATCTCAGCTATCTCGAATACTTTTCGGGCACCTTTTTTCCGGTCCCTGTATACGACTATCATCAAGTGCAGTGCCTCTATCTCAGCGCTTGGTAATGCTATTGGGGGTTCTAAAAGCCTTCTTTTAAGATTATGGACCGTATCTGCGTGAATTGTACCATAGACACTGTGTCCTGTATGCATTGCCTCGAATAATACCTCGGCTTCACGCCGTCTTCTTATCTCTCCTAAGACTATCCTATCTGGCCTCATCCTTAGGGATGTCACTATCAGGTCGAGCATGCTTACTTCTCCCTTGCCTTCTGGATTAGCTTCTCTTGTCGTTAATGGGACCCAGTTCCATTTTAGGTAGCTTGGAAGATTGATTTCTCGAGTGTCTTCAATGGTTATGACTCTGTGTGTGGGTTGTATTAGTGAGCATAGGCAGTTTAACATGCTTGTTTTTCCTGATGCTGTTCCGCCTCCAACGATTACGTTTAGTTCGTATTGGAATGCTAGCCAGAGGAATGCGCCCATTTCTGGGGACATTGTGCAGATGTCTGGGCTTACGAAGTGTGCTATCGTCCATGGTTGTCTTGCGAATTTTCTGATAGTGATTGTGTTTCCAAAGTTTGATATCGGGAATAATGTCGCGTTTACCCTGTCTCCTGAGAGTAGGTGTGCGTCCATTATTGGATCCATGTTTGTTATATCTCTCTCGACTTTTCTACCTATCTGTGCAGCGTAATTGTATACCATCCGTTCATCGTCTAGGTGTAGTGTGGTCTCGACCCATCCGAATCTTTTATGGTATGCTGTAAGGGGGATGTGGCTGGTATTGATGCATACTTCTTCAAGCCAATCATCAGTCATTAGTAGTTCCATGTCTCCGAGACCGTACATTGAATGGGTCATCATTCCGGCAAGCATGTTCAAGTCGTCTTCATCTAATCTGATTTCTGAGTCTATGAGGTCTTTTGCTTCGGTGAAGAACGTTTCTTTTAACTCCCTCATCTTTTTTGTATCGGACATGTCTCCTACCCCAACTTCTATCTTTCCGCTTAACGCGTCTCTGAGCGATGTAATTAGGCTTCTTGTTCCAACTCCTATTATGGGCAGTGTCACCTCGTATATTGGTTTTGCCTTCTGGTCGCTTGCTATGATCTTGACGTGTGCTACGACCTTGTCTGCAACGATCTTATAGCTGTCGAGGGTTTTACCCGTTATGTTAGTATCTGGGTCGTCTAGGGATACGGGTTTTGCAAGTGTCATCATAGGTTCTTTTAATAAATTGGATGGGTAGTCGAGTTTGAGTATATCTAGTGTTCTCGCCCATTTTTCGATCTTTTTAGGCTCTGTATTAGAAACGATCGCTGCGTCTGCGAGAGAGAGGTATTTACTCCTTGATAATGCTTCGATTAGGTAGTCTACTTGGGTGAATATTATCCTTTTTTCTCTGCTTTTTTCCGATATCTTCTCCTTTATTCTTTGACGCAGTATCCTTGGCTTGTTCCCTATTATGACTCCTTTTTTATTGATTTTTAGAAGTTCTTCTCTTTCGAGGATATGAGACCATTCTTCTATTTGTGTTGAAGTAGTCTCGAGTTTTTCAGCCGCCTCAAACACACTGATGCTTCCTTCTTGTTCCATTAGTTCAAGGAGATTTTCCTTGTTTATACCAAACAAGCATCTTGATATGAGTTTATCTGTTGCAGAAATCTTTGGTGGACGAAGGAATCTCTTCACAACTTTTATCTGTCCTTGGTCTTCCAGTTTTTTAATGGTTTTTTTAAAATCTCTTTTACTTGCTTTAAATCTTTTTGCAGTCCTTTTAGCTTTGACAGTCCCCCTTGCCCTGATATGTCGGATCAGGGCCTGTGATAGTATGCCCCTTTCTCTTATCAACCCTGCTTTGTCCTTCAAGCCCATTTTACTTGATCTTATATGATTTTAATAATTTCACATATAGATTGTAGTCCTTCGATTTTGCGAATTTTTCAATATCCTCATCGTCTAGTTTCCCTAGTAAGTTGTCAAGGACTTTTAAAATTCTCCTAACCTCCCCTTTGCTAAGTGTTTCTCCGGTACTTTCCCTCGGAATCAATGCGTCGAGTCCTTTTACCTTTTCTTCGACCATTTATATCAACTTATCTGCTATCTTCATGTATGCTGTACTAGCCTGAGCGTCTGGGTAAAGATCTATTATTGGTTTACCTTGTGCAGATGCTTCACTCACCTTAATATCTCTGTCTATCATGATGTCAAATACTGTTTCTTTTAGATAGTTCTTTACCTCAGCCATTATCTTGTTTGAAAACTCTGAGTTGGGTTCATGCATTGTTAGTATTGCCCCATCGATATGTAGTCCTGGATTAAGTCTGTCTCTCACAAGTTCGATAACCTTCATGAATGTTGTGAGGCTTTCAACAGCGAATTGGTCTGACTGGACTGGTATTAGGACAGAATCAGCTGCTGTAAGAGCATTGATTGTAAGTAGGCTAAGTGATGGTGGGCAATCAATTATTATAAAATCATATTTTTCTCTTAAGGGCGTTAACACATCGTTTAAACGATTTTCCCTCCCTTTTAAACCCATTAATTCCACTTCCATTCCGACAAGATTTACTTCAGATGGAACGAAATCAAAGTCGAAGTCTGTTGTTACAATGCTTTCTTCGATCGGGGCTGTTAATGAGAGTATGTCATATGTATTGCATTTCACTTCTTCTGTATGTCCTAGTAGGCTTGATGCATTGGCTTGTGGATCAAGGTCAACAAGAAGAACTTTTTTATCCAGTTTTGCCAGGCAGGATGATATATTAATTGAAGTAGTTGTCTTTCCCACTCCGCCCTTATGGTTGGAGACACTGATTATCTTGCAGTTGCCTGGTTTTTCAGGAAGCTTACCTGTTTTTGATATACGATAGTCTACAAAAAGTGGTTTTCTAACCTTTAAGTATCCTTCTTTCTGGAGTTCTTTACAGTGTTTTATCAGTGTTTTCTTGTCTAATTCAAGTTCTTTTACGAGGATGTGAGCTTTAACTTCTCCAGTGTTCGGAATCTCCCTGAGGATCATTAATTGTAATGGGTCCACTTTTTAAAAAGTTACTATTATACTAATTACTCCTAAGAGTTTATATAATATAATTTTTTTTTATTGGCAGCAGCAGGTATCGGCCTGCGGCCCGCCCTTACAATATACATCTCCCTCAGTTTCGTGTGTGCCACCCCCTGGGCAAACACTGTTTTGCTTACAACTACCCCCAGCATAGCCTTTTATTCCACAGACTTTTTCACATTCTCCTAAATCTATTTGTGGTGTTAGCCATATAGCATCTTTTCTATATATATTATCCTTGAATTCCACGCTAATATTGCTTCTAATACCTACGATTGGGATGTCTTCCATGATAATTCTTGTTTCAACCTCTCCTATTGTATTTCCCTGTTTGGATAGGACAATTGAGTAGTCATGGTTACTTCCATCTATACTGTTTCTGCCCACGTTGATAAAAACCTTTCCAGTCGTGAAATTCAATGTCAATTGAGAGTTACCTGAAGGATTGACGAAGTATGTGTCTTCAAAACCCATATTAGAGAACGAGCCATTCAATAGGATGCGCTTACTGCCTCCCTGTGTCTCATCCACGACATTTACTAGGTTCATATCATAGTCGAAATATAGTTCATATGCATAGATTTCAGAATCCCCGGTCTTATTATATATTCTGATATAATCCTTGTTGTATGAGTTATAACCATATATCAATGGTGTTGGTTCTAGTGTAAATTCAGGATTATTCAGGCCAGATAATATTATTTCTGAATACACCCTGCTAGAATACTGGTTCTCAATGAAGTTCTTATATTCATTTAACTGGGTTATTCCCCCAGCCAGCGGAAACCCATCTTTTACTGAGACTACAGTACGTCCTGAATCATAATACACCCTTGCATTTATCCCTAGTATATCTTCAAGATCAGTTGCAATGTCGGCAAATACTGTCCTAGTCTTCTCTGAGTATATATCCTCCTTCACTCCGACTTTGACATAATATGTTGCCAGTGAAAAAACACTTAATACTAGCATTAGACAAAGAATTGAGAAGAGCAGGCCTCTATTATTCATCTTAACCACACTCTTGCCTCTGATATATATCTTTCACTGTCTTTTATGAATGAGCGTCTTGATATAGCGTATTCGCCCTCCTCACATCCACTGTCTTCAATAAATATTACAATGTCGTTTGAGTCTATGATCTTGATTTCAAGACATATCTTTTGTGGTAGCGTTGCTTTTAGCTCATAGAGTTTCGTTGTATCGCCGACAGTAAGCCGTTCAAGCCCTGCATTCTCGTCTAATATTGCTAGTAAGTCGGTGGATAACTGATAAACATATTCTCTGCTAGGGTATTTTGGAGCGGAAAAAAGGAATATGCTCGCACTTATTATTACTGTTGCCATTGCCAGGGCTACTAACGCATCCAAAGTGAATATTCCTGTCATATCATTTCTCCTTAAGTTGTCATAAATGAGTCTTCTGGAAAGTATACTCTAACTCCTACCTCGACTATAGTATCGTTTAATAATCCATATCTGTTCATGATGACCATTGGCCTGTTTGTTGGTTCTCCGATCTCGTATAATACGGGTAGTGATGAGTTTTGTATGTCTGTCACGGTTATATGAACATCCTCTTTAGTGAGTCCGAGAATCTTTGTAAGGTTTTCATATGTTATTTCCCCTGCCTTCTCAAGCTTTGATGCGTCTAGTATGTTATCCCTTTTTGCAAATCCTATCGTGCTAACATATCTTGCATCTATACTGTCTAGTGTCTGCCATTCCGCAGGCATTCCCGGTGTTTTGATGAGTAGTTCAGAGACTTCTAGGGCTTTTCTGTCGAGTGATCTTTTGTCATTGAATTTGAATATCTTTGTTAGGCCTAGCGTCCATACTTCCATTGTTGTAAGTAGTATGAGTAGTACTAGTGTGAATGCGACTGTCAGGTCTATGGTGGATATCTGGCCTTTTTTAGACATTTTCCACCCATAACTTGTTTTCTTTGAATGTGATTATGACTTTTCCGGGGTTCACGTCTATATAGCTTCCTCCCTCGATTTGTGCTGGTAGGATCCCTGTGGCTTGTATCTTCTGGGTACCGCTATATGCTAGGTAAATGGATTTGGGATAGACTCTTAGTGTGAATGATCGCCCTCCTTCAAATGACTCGGGTATATAGATCGTCCTGTTTGATCCTTCTCCTGCTAGATATACTGAGTTTATTGCTATTGCAAGGTTTTCTATGAGTACTTTAGAATCTACTCTGTTGACTACTTCTGTCCGCATCCTTTCTTGGGCTGTTATAGTATTTATCAATAGGATGAATAGTGATAGCGCGACTCCGATAGCAATCAAAAAGTCTATCGCAACCTGTGACTTCATATGTTAAATATACTCGGCTATATATAGAAATATGACTACTCTGTGATGCATCCTGACCCGCCTATTGTGAATGATCTTCCAGTAATCCGCACGGTCTTTGTTTTCACTTCGTTGGTTGGTTCTCCTGTTCTACTTGGTTCTTTTCCTGGTACTACTCCTATTGGATTTTCTTTTATCTTGACTTTTTTTACGACGTATCCGTTAGGGTAGTATTCTTTCAAGTATTCTTCTGGCTTCTTCATTGTGCAGTAGGAGTTTTCCAGTGGTTCTATACCGCATTCTCGGATTCCTTCCACCATCTTCAAGTCTGCTGGGGCTGCGTTATTGAATGCATTTATTATATGGTAGGCGTGTATCCCGTCCTTGGAGTAGACGAAGGCGTCTGATGTGGGTGAGAATAATATGATTTTCTCTCCACTGTCTACTACGGCGTATGGATCCCTTCCTATTAATTCTTCGAGTGTAACCATTGGATCGGTTTTTATCACTCCACGTGGCTGTGGGTAAGTGTCTTGGTAATCTGGTTCAGTTTGTGCTGATCCAGGCATCCTTATGTATCCTGTTACTACACCCAGGATTAGGATAATGATTATGCCTAATATCATCCATTTCCCGTCTTCTTCTATATCCAGGTCCATTTAATTGTATCTTACCCTCACTTGTATGTCTGTCATCGTCCATTGGTCTGATGATATCCCTGTTTCATCGCAGTCCGTGGTTTCAAGCGATACTTTCAAGTTGTGTGCGCCTGGATTCAGCTTATTGCCTGAACTTGTTATCGGGACGATGATGGGGTTGCCTGTATTGGTTGTCTCATCCATTATAAGCTCGTTGTCCCACCAGATGCAGTGGTGTTCTCCGTCAATCCAGTCATTGGGATTGAAGTGGAGTTCTCCTAGGAATGGTGTTCCAGTATATGTTAAGTCTACTTGGACGGTCTTCGGATTCTCAAAACATGTTCCCGATCCACCTAATTCAAGCTCAAGGTATGGTTCGCAAGTACCTGTTCCACATGGATTTGCACAGGTTCCACCCATTCCATAATACTCGGTCCAGGGATTTAGAGCGCTATTCAGGTCTTGTCCTGTCCAGGACGCGTAGAAGCTGCCGGTGGTTGGTACTTGATTAGGATCTGTTATGTCTATGCACTGCCATACATCTATGCTGTTGCTGGTCCGGGTTGCCTCTCCTATCTGCCCTCCAGGAAAGCTTGATACGCCTGCCCATCCGCAGGTTAGGCTTGATTCTTTATATATCCTGGATGTATGACTTGCTCCAAATGAGTCGACGTTTTGTATTCGTCCGCATATTTTTGCCGAGGCTATATTGTTTCCTGTGATAGTTGACATGTCAAAGCTCATTACTCCACGGTAGTCGCCTTCATTTGTATTGTAGTCTATCATAGCATAGTAACTGGTTCCGGGACAGTCGAAGCCTGCTGCACGGTCATAGTTGACACTGGATGCGCAGATGTATTCTGTTGCCGTGGTTGTCTGTGATAGTAGAAGTGTTGTAATCATCAGCCCTAAGATATTGACTTTCCTCATTTTTTTTAATCCTCGTATTTTAATTCGATTATCATATTCTTCATCGTCCATGATTGACTTGATGGTGTGAATCCGTATCTCTCACATGAGTCTTTTTTATCTAGGCTGAATTTTTCCTTGGATATATAGATTTTAATCTCATGTAATCCTGGTTTCATTATTTCTACAAAATTCGGATGCGTCAAATCCATCTTGATACCACTACTTCCTGGAAATGGATCTGTAGAATCATAGGTGCCGATTATATGACCGTCTATCTCGAAACAGTATTTGTGTGGTTCTTCCCCGGTCCAGGTTTCTTCACCACTGAATTTTAATAAGCCTTCTACTGGTATTCCCGTATATGATAATTCGTATGATAACTTCAATGGATTATTACATGTGGATTGAGCCATTGCTATATGAATGATCGACGTGATGACAACTAGCAAGATCATAAACCTTTTTTTCATGATTGTTAAGTATTTCCCCCTTATTTTATATATCTTGGTCTTGATTGGAGATGTATTGTTATGTTCTTATTATCCTGAATTCTCTTAGGTTACATTGCATGGTAGCTAATATCGTGCAGTCATCGTAGAATATTCTTATGTATCTCGCCTTTTTTTCTGGGAATGACCTGCTGAAATAAAAGTCGTTTACCTTCCATCTGTATAACGCGGTTTCCCAGTTTTGTCCATCTAGGGATGTGTATACTGATATCCTCTGTCCGGTTGATGAGAATTCCAGGTCTATTTCATTCACGCATCCTATTCGCCCGTCGGAGAATAGTTCAACCGTCACGTTTTTATGGTTTCCTGTGCGTCGTCCCCACCATGTAGCGCCAGCACCACCACCAACTACTCCATCGTTTACATAACTACATCCACCGGCATTATATGAGTCTGAGCAATCTGGGTTGTATACTGTTGCCAGTTGGAATGTTCCACTACATGGATCTAGCGTGGTTGTCGTTGTGGTCGAGGTTGTCGTTGTAGTGACGCATCTTCCACTAACACATTTCGGGTGTGATGCCGTGCAGTCGAAGCCATCTCTTTCTTTGCTTGTACCAGTACAAGTGTATTCAACGATTCTATTTGAGTTCTGACAGTAGTCATATTCATCATATGTTGTGCCTGATTCTATCCCAGATACATGCCCTCTAGACAGTAAATTATTCCCGTCTGAGTCCGTGCATGAATCGGGTAGAGTAGTCGTTGTTGTAGTTGTTGTCGTATCAAGTGATATGATTTCGACTTCAAGTGATCTTGGAGTAGTGAAGATGTCGCTCCAGTAGTTTTTGCTGTTTGCGGCTAGGCGGGCTTTGTAGTTGTCTGTTTCGATGGGTGCTAGTGTGCATCGTCCTTGGTTGTTGGTGTTGCAGCTGTGTCCGCCGTCTGTGCCGTCTGAGTAGTATAGGCGTATGTTGCGGTTGGTGTGGGGGTTGCCTGCTGGGTCGTGTGCGTAGACTGGAGTGGTTTGGTAGCTTATGATTTCTACTTCGTTAGTATGTGGTGTGGTGAAGATGTTGCTGAAGTAGCTTCTGCTGTTTGCGGCTAGGCGGGCTTTGTAGTTGTCTGTTTCGATGGGTGCTAGTGT
>CAYREE010000003.1:0-42149 GCA_964423225.1 uncultured archaeon
AGCTTGGACAGCCCCTCAGCATCCAGTCTTCCAAGAAACACAATATTGTCTCACCCCTTAGCTAATTCTTTCAATTTGGGCATTAACGGACCATCTCCTGCAACCACAAGTTTCTTATCAGGCATCTTGCAAAACGCCTCAACCATGACATCAACCCTCTTGTTCACATCCAGACGGTTGACAGAAAGGTAGAAATCGCCGAAAGACTTGAATTTAAAATTGTTAGTAGTAACAGGTTCGAAAAGAACCTCAGAATCAATCCCATAATATTTTTTAATCCTCTTACGAACATTCTCAGAGTTCGCGATCACAAGATCCATGCACTCTTTAACTATCCGCTGGTCTGATGGCTTCAGTAAAAAGGAATATGCATCCCATATAGGTCGGACTACCCATGGTTTTGAATAATACACCCGCTCCCACTGGTCATATAGCGTCCGGTTAGGCGAATGACAATATAGGATATTGAATCTTTCCTTTTTTGCAGCCATTATGCAATAGGAACCACTGAATATGTTCACATCATAATCAAAACTCTTCCGCCTCAAATAGAACCGCAACGCTGTTTCCAGATACCCTGCCCTATAGAATGAGTGAAAACCAGTGTAAGCATTTCCAAAAGAGATATTAACTCTTGCAGTCGTATTGCCAATATCCTTCACCCGACTAATATTCCACCCCGTAAATTTTGAGGGTAGTAATCCTGAAGTAAATAAGTCTGCATCAAACATCTCACTTACCTTAAGCATAGTCCGTTCAGCACCTCCCCTCACAAGAAGATTATCATGAAAAACTCCTATTTTCATTTCACACCATATAAGGGACAGACTGAGGCAATATCCCCTCGTCAACAATCAAATAGTCGAGCCTTATCCCAGTAGGTTTGTTCAAATGCTTTAACAAAGTCAAGCATCGTGTACCATCATCCAACAAATCCGCTTCCAGTATTATCTTGCTCCAGTACTCATTAATTATACCGCCAATAGGCCGGTTTTTACCAGTATCATAGTCTGAATAAACCTGATTAGTCAGAAGAACAGGGAGTTCATATTTTCTTGCAATACGAAGAAGCTTTGCCATATATTTTGCAAGTTCCTTCGCGGAAATATCCTCCTCAAGCCTATAGAGCATTGCAACACTATCAACAATGATAAGACTCACCTTATCAGTCAATACTATCTCCTCTAACTTGCCTGTCGCAACCTTCTGCTCGTCAAAGGTTGTGGGCTCAATCAAGAGTAAGTTCTCCAATACCACCTTATAATCACTCTTTGCGATCTGCTTTAGTCTCCCAATGTTAAAACCACCTTCAGGATCGATATATATAACCTTCCCATGTTTAGATGCTTCAACAGCAGAAATAATGCAAAGATTTGTCTTGCCCGAGTTTGGCGGCCCATATACTTGAGTTAAAACACCATCCAGAATCTCGTTCAATACACCCGAGTATTGGTTTAACTTGATCATTCTCCACCATATTTATTAAATAATTCAACACATAAGTCTTCGAGTTCTTTATCATCTATGTTTACTTTATTAAAATATTCCCTGATCATATCTGCATCAAGCATCATGCGTTCGATCTTTATCTCAGCACCCAATTCCGGCTGGCTGATATTAACATCAAGTATCGTATGATCCTTTTCATAGGAAGTCCAATCCCTCCTGACTTCGGTTATGTCACCAGAAATATCCGCTTCCAAATCAATCTTCAGAAGTTTGGAATGCTTGTTTTCTTCGATCAGTTTTTTAACACATTTATTAATCTTATCTGGTCCAGCTTTTCCAATATTCTCCCGGATATAAGACATCTTCGCAGACTTAACCTTGATGTAATCTGGTTTTCCATAGTCTTTATCAAAGAAAAGGAATCCTGTAGGATTACTAGCCTCATTAAAACTGATCCTCTCAGTGCTTCCAATATAAAAAGTCGGGGTAATATCCGATAATTCATCAACAATCTGATGTTTGTGTACATGACCAAGCAATATAAGATCATATTTCGGGGCAACCTGTCTGAGAGTCGCAAGAGATATCTCATGCGGGCTCAAATAATGTTCCAATGCCTGATGCAATACCAATATATTCGAATTATCAGAGTCCACATCATCACTGATCTTCATTAAAGTATCTTCAGCCCGGTCTCGCCCACGTATAAATTCAAATCCATGGAAATATGTCTTTCTCGAGCCTCCGATTGAAACATGCGGGTTTTCAGATGATAAGACATGAATGTTCTCATGTATGTCACTGTATAAAGGAGTATATGTCGTTCCCAGATGCCCGTCAATCTCATGATTACCAATAGACAATACAACCGGAATTTTTTCAGCCAAACTAATCAAGGATCGCATAACAGTTCTAAGGCTGACAGGATCTGGCTTAGAATGATGTAAAAGATCTCCAGCCAAAACAACTGCATCCGGATTCCTATCTAACGCCTTAACAATAGCTTCTTGGAACGATGACACATAATTCTTAAGTCGTTGTGTCTTGAAACGGTGACGATACCCTATATGACAATCACTAATACACGCTATCTTCATCTGATTCAATCCTCGTTTTTACATGTATCAACAGTTAATGATATGCCCCCACTCACCTTGGACACGAAATTATAGACCAATGCCACGACAATACCAATCACAACTCCAATTATTGTATATGCAATTATCATGAAAAAAGCCCAGAAGAGATACATGATTATCCCGAATAAACCACCAGCTATAATCCCTCCAAGAGCAGTTGTGTTTCCACCAACAATAGCGATAACCGTTGGGAAAACCAAGGCCATTAACATCATGATGCCCACAATAGAGAGTAAGACAACTCCTAGAATAAAATAAAACATTGCAGTGAATTTCGCAAGTGATAACACTCCGATCCGTTTTAGTTTAACTTTTTTCTTAGACATTCAAAACACCTGGATAATGATATGATTACAACAGAATTAAATCAGAAAATGATGAAAAAAACCCTATTTTTTTTAAAATATTATGAAATTATGGGATTTTGACTAAAAAAAATGGTAAAAAATGAATATATAATCAAAAAAACAATAAATATTTATATAAGTTCTTCAAAAGTATTACAATTAATCAGTCTAATGAGGTGATGTTAATGACATCAAAAAAAATAGTAGAGGACGTATTTGGAATGTTTGGTGAGAACGTCTTCAATCTCAAGGCAATGGAAAAACACCTCCCTCCAGAGGTATTCAAAGCAGTCAGAGCAACCATTGAGAAAGGTGAAGCCATACCCGAAGGTATTGCAGACGAAGTAGCCGAAGGAATGATGAACTGGGCTCTAGGAAAAGGAGCAACACACTACACCCATTGGTTCCAACCAATGACAAGCTTAACAGCAGAAAAACACGACGCATTTATCGATCCAGATGGAAAGGGTGGGATAATACTGAAATTCTCAGGGAAAAACCTTATCCAAGGCGAACCCGATGCATCAAGCTTCCCATCAGGAGGACTACGCCCCACCTTTGAAGCAAGAGGATATACAGTATGGGATCCGACAAGTCCAGCATTTGTAAAAGACATGGCAGACGGACCAACATTATGCATTCCAACAGCATTCATGGCATATACTGGAGACTCAATAGACAAGAAGACTCCACTACTAAGATCATTAGAGGCATTAGATAAATCAGTGAAAAGATTCCTCAAAGCAATGGGCGAAAAAGTGCCTGAAAAGAAAGCTTACCCAACACTTGGAGCAGAACAAGAATATTTCCTAGTAGATAAAGAACTATACCTGGCAAGACCCGACCTTGTGATGACTGGTAGAACCCTATATGGAACAGTTCCTGAGAGGAACCAACAGTTGGAGGACCATTATTTCACGGCAATCAAACCAAGAGTATTACGATTCATGGCAGACGTAGATAATAAATGCTGGAAACAAGGCATACCCGCAAAGACAAGGCATAATGAAGTGGCTCCAGCACAATTCGAGCTCGCCCCAGTATTCGAAGAACAGAACCTCTCAGTCGACCACAACATGCTATTAATGGAGATACTAAAAGAGACCGCCGACAAACACGGCCTAGTATGTCTCCTCCACGAGAAACCATTTGCAGGGATAAACGGTTCAGGAAAACACAACAACTGGAGCGTACACGCCCCTGACGGATCTAACCTGATGAAACCAGGGAAGAATCCACATGAGAATGCAAAATTCTTGGCTGTCGTATGCGCTGTATTAAAGGCAGTTGACACCCATTCTGGCCTATTGCGAGCCGCTGTCGCATCAGCTGGAAATGACCACCGTCTAGGAGCAAACGAGGCGCCTCCAGCGATCCTATCAGTCTTCCTTGGAGACCAGCTCACAGACATAATCAAACAGATAGAAAAAGGCGGTGCAAAGACAAGCAAGTCACGCGAAATGGTAAAGCTTGGTGTAACAACCCTGCCAGAATTCCCAAAAGACGTAACAGACAGGAACAGAACCTCACCGTTCGCATTCACTGGAAACAAGTTCGAATTTAGGGCAGTAGGATCCAACCAGTCTTGCGCAGGATCAAACACTGTATTGAATGCCGCATTCGCAGAAGCATTAGACCACATAACAGACAGGCTTGAGAAATCCAGTAAGAATACCCATGACGCCTTGCAGACTATCCTCCAAGACATTGTTAAAAAGCATAAGAGAATAATCTTCAATGGAGACAACTACACCAATGACTGGGAGAAAGAGGCTGAAAAACGGGGTTTGCCAAACATAAAGAAGACTGATGAATCATTAAAAGCCATTATATCAAAGAAGACTATAGGATTGATGGAGGAATACAATACACTCTCCGAGATAGAGCTTAAAGCCAGATATGAGATCAACCTTGAAAGATATAAGGCAGCAATCGACATCGAAGGAAAAACTGCACTTGACATGGCAAGGACAATGATCCTTCCCGCAGCAATAGAACATCAGAAGAATTTAGCAGACACTATTGGTTCGTTAAAGGCAGCAGGCGTCAGCGCATCCAGTGTAGGAAGCCTAAAGAAAGAGCTGGACAAAGCATCAGCCCTTGTATCTGACTTCATCAAAAAAGCAGATGAGCTTGAAAACAGTGTGAAAAAGAATAGTACACAAAACATCATGAAGAGCATGAAAGAGATACGGGTTGTCGGAGACGCTCTAGAAGATGTTGTAGCAGACGAGATATGGCCGATGCCAAAATACCTTGAACTATTGTTCATATACTGAAAACAATGGGGAAACCCCCCATAACTCTTTTTTCTTTTATTCTAATTCCTTCCTCATCCTCAGCCGTTTACGAGCACTAATCTTTCTATCACGAGATCTAGCATGATCCAAAGATAAGTCCAATAGACTATCAGAGTCAATTCTACTAGTGGTCTGACTAGGCTTAACACTCGCAGCCACACTTCTATCAGAAGTACTAACAACACCACTACTAGTTTCACAGGACAATTCAGTCACCCTCTTATCAACTTCACTTGCAAGCCGAGCTTCTCCCTCAGACCTAGCACATTCAATAGCAACACGTTCCATAAGGGCAGTACGACTAATCTGATCCGTATCATGGCCAGGATCCAGACTAGTTGCAGACGTAGCCTTTCTAGAACCCTTACCAGTAGGCCTAATAACCTTCATGTATACTAACATAGAAAGAAGAGATAATATCTTCGATCTTACTCAAGTGCTCGGGGAATCATGCCTGATAGGATCATATGATCAGCTATCACTAGATTCATCATCGCCTCAACCACTGGGACTGCCCTAGGCACGATACAGGGATCATGACGACCCTTAACCTGGATCGAAGCCTCTTTCATCAAGTTAAGATCCACTGTCTTCTGCCTCTTCATGATCGATGATGTCGGCTTGATAGCTGCCCGTACAATAATTGGCATACCATTCGAAATGCCCCCCAGAATACCACCACAATTATTCGATCTAGTCCTAACTTGATTATTCTTAACAATGAATTCATCATTTGCCTCAGACCCCATCATCTCAGCTAGTTTAAATCCTTGACCCACCTCAACACCTTTGACGCCTGGAATACTCATCAATGCAGAAGATATGTCAGCATCAAGTCTCGCATACACCGGCTCTCCAAGTCCAGCAGGGACATTTTGAACAACACACTCCACAACCCCGCCAACACTATCACCAGCCTTTTTCGCAGCCAATACATTCTCCTCCATCAGCCTAGCAGCCTCCACGTCAAGTGCTCGCACAGAATTACTCTCAATCAATTCCCTAACACCCTTCATCTCAAAAGTCAACGACTCATTAGACACTACACCACCAATCATGCTTGCATATGCAACTGATCCTATATCAAATCTTTCAAGAAGCTTTGCTGCAACTGCTCCTGATGCAACTCTTCCAACAGTTTCTCTTGCTGAAGCCCTGCCACCACCACGCCAATCATAATGCCCAAACTTTTGACGCCATGTAAAATCAGCATGACCAGGTCTAGGCGTGTTCATAAGCTTGATATACTTCCCTGAATCAACGTCTTTATTATCAACCTTCATCGAGATTGGAGTCCCCAGAGTCTTACCATCAAATACTCCAGAAAGTACCTCTACTAAATCTTCCTCACCACGATCAGTATCAACATCGCTTTGACCTGGTCGCCTACGATTTAGAGCACTTTGCACGTCTTCGACAGATAATATTAGGTTTGAAGGGCATCCGCTAACCACACACCCAACAGCCTCCCCATGGGATTCGCCCCAAGTCGTTACTTGAAACGACCTTCCAAAAATGTGCATTTTCCAAAAAAAAATAGTAATAATGATATATATGAACAACTAATAGTTAAAGAAAAAAAAAATGAAAAAGAATAAATATCTTATCGTTATCCTAATCCTAGTAGTAGTTTCTGGATGTATTGGTTTAACCGAAGAAGATGTGAAAACTACGAAAAATGATGAGCAAAAATTAACAAAGGATCAGATAGAAAAAATAACTGAATATGCAACCGAAAACAACAAACCAGAAGTATGCAACAGGCTTATCGGAGTAGACAAATCATTTTGCATAAACCAGGTCAAAACAAAGGCTAGAGGACCAAATAACAATATTCCAAAACTTGATAAAGAATATGTCTGGAGGCTAGAATGGGCTGAGAAATTAGAATATCCGCAGCTATGCTATTCTATTAATTCAGAAAAGAACAGGATTGCATGCATAACAAATCTAGCTATCAGTGAAAATAAACCAGCAATCTGCGAATACATTGGAGAACCAGCTAAGTCAGATTGTATAACAAGAATTGCAGCTAACAACAACCTTGCCATCTTATGCAATATACTAAACCCTGAAGAACAGGCAAGATGTATTCTACATGTCGCTAAAGAGAAAAATAGGGCTGAACTATGTAGTTATATAAAGGGTAATAAGAAGGAAGAATGTGACATCTATTTCAATAATAACAATAAGAAACAATAAGGAATTAATGTGACATTTGAGAAAGTCATATATACTAAAGAAGAGGTCCTAAAGTATCATTCATCAAAAACAGGGAAGATAGAGATAACAAACAAAACCCCTATTGAAGATAAAAAAGACCTGAGCCTAGCTTATACGCCAGGGGTTGCAGAGGTCTGCAAGTCCATTGCAAACGACTATGAGAAAGTCTTCGAATATACTAACAAAGGAAATTCAATAGCAATAGTAACAGATGGAACAGCAATACTAGGGCTTGGCGACATCGGGTCTGAAGCCGGACTTCCCGTAATGGAGGGGAAATCCATCCTATTCAAACTACTTGCAGGAGTGGACGCTTATCCTATCTGTCTAAATACCACGGATACCGACCAGATCATTGAGACTGTTAAAAATATCCAACCATCATTTGGAGGGATAAATCTCGAAGACATTGCAGCCCCACGATGCTTTGAAATAGAAAAAAGACTTAGTAAAGAATTATCAATCCCCGTGTTCCACGACGACCAACACGGGACCGCAGTAGTGACACTCGCAGGATTACTTAACGCATTGAAGATAGTAGGGAAAAAAATCGGTGAAATCAAGGTTGTCGTAAATGGTGCGGGAGCAGCAGGAATAGCATGCGCAAAATTCTATATGCATGCAGGAGTAAAAGACATAATCCTCACAGATAGCATTGGCACCATATATGAGGGTAGGGACGGGTTAAGTGGAATCAAAGAAGATATGTCCAAGGTAACCAACAGAAGACAAGTGACTGGCGGGCTTGAGGATGCCATCAAAGGAGCAGACGTATTCCTAGGTCTGTCAGTCGGGAATGTAGTGACAAAAGAGATGATTCAATCCATGTCAGATGATCCCATAGTATTCGCATGCGCTAATCCAGACCCAGAGATAATGCCTGAAAAAGCATTGGATGCAGGAGCAAGAATTGTGGCAACAGGCCGTAGCGACTACCCTAATCAGATTAATAATGTTTTGGGATTTCCAGGTATATTCAGAGGTGCACTTGACACATTAGCAACCGAAATCAACGATGATATGAATCTTGCAGCCTCACTTGAACTAACAAGACTGGTAAAAGACGATGAGTTAAATGAGGAATACATTATCATCAATCCATTAGATAAAAAAGTAGTGCCGAGAATAGCTCAAGCTGTCGCTGACCAAGCAATGAAAAGTGGTGTCGCAAGGAGAAAAGTAGGTCCGCGCGAGGTAATGGAAAAAACCGAAAAAATAATCGAATACACAAGGAAGAAAATATTAGGATAAGATGAAAGGTCTTGAAGAATCAATTATCGGATTGTATAGAAAGTGTTCAACCGACCTTCCTAAAGACGTGGAGGATTCTATTCGGAACGCATTTGAAAAAAGCGTTGATGAAACCGAACAAAAGATACTATCAAACATCCTCGACAACATAAAGATTGCAAGAATTGAGGGTAGGCCAATATGCCAGGATACTGGGACACCAATATTCAATATTAAAAGACCCTCTGATCTGAAGGAGGACAATATAAGAAAAACGATAATCGATGCGACAAGAAAGGCCACTGTAAACATACCGTTAAGACCTAATGCTATCGATCCTGTAACAGGTGAAAATTCATCCAATAATATTGGAAAAGGCATGCCGATCATATATTTCGAGGAATATGAAGGGGACACACTGATAATAGATCTGATGCTCAAGGGTGGCGGATCAGAAAACGCATCTATACTATACAAACTTCCATGCGAAAGGATAAATGCAGAAAGAGACATTGAAGGTGTAGTGAAATGCGTGCTTGATGCAGCAGTAGTAACACAGGGTAAAGCATGCAGCCCGACAATAATCGGTGTATGCATCGGAGGATTGTCAGATACGTCGATAACACATGCTAAAAAACAATTAATTCGAAAAATCAACGACAAGAATCCAGATGATGAACTTTTATTATTGGAAGAAGAGCTTACAAGAAAGATAAACTCTCTTGGCATAGGTCCTATGGGACTTGGAGGAAATGCTTCTTGCCTAGCAGTTAAGGTGGGTACACTTGCTAGACATCCAGCATCCTTTTTTGTAGCAGTATCCTTTATGTGCTGGGCGGTAAGAAGAGTAAGATTAGAGACTAAAGAGTATAAAGCCTATCCAACCCAGTAGATAAGGGTCATTGAATATGAGTCGATTAAAAACAAAGAAAACACCAAAAAAGACATTCCCAGTAATCCTGATAATAATGATCCTCGGATTATTATTACGCCTGCATTTTTTCGTTGGATTCAATTGGTCTGACTCACCAGCATATGTTGATGTTATCAGGAGGATCCTCACCGGACTAGACATGTCTTACGATAATATAATGGGTGTTCGATTACTAACTTATTATCCTGCCACATTCTTCCTCTGGTTATTTGGAATCAACGAGTACGCCCTAGCATTATACCCACTATTATGCTCGCTAGGCTCGATTTATCTCACATACCATATCGGAAAAATGATGTTCAATAAGGAAGTTGGACTATTAGCAGCATACCTACTTTCCATATTTCCATTAAACATCTATTATTCAACATGGATTCTACCAGATGTCCCACTAGCATTCTACCATGCACTAGCCGCATATCTCTTTATAAGACGTGAATACTTTGACAAGAGGAATATACTCTACCTGTTATCAGGAATTATTGTTGGACTATCATATCTTGTAAGAATAAGCGGGCCATTTATCTTGTTTTTTATCTGCCCAGTAATGATACACAAAATAATAAAGACCAAAAAAATCGAAAAAGGATTGGTCTTATTCTTCATTGGAATATTATTGATATTCATATTTGAAACATTATTTTACTGGACCGTTACAGGGTCACCCGACCCGCTTTTCAGGATAAAAAGCGAATCCTTCTTCTGGGATGACACTGCCAGAGAGGATCGATTCAACACAGATCCCATGTTTCTGCCAAGAGAGATGCTAAGGCTAAGCACAGACTACAGGTTCCTATATCAGGAAAAATATCACGCACACTTCGGATTCTTCTACTACTTGATAATACCCGCAATCATCTACGTGTTCTACAGAAAGGATAAGAAGGCCTCATTGATCGCATTCTGGGCAGTATCCTTATTCCTATACCTAAATTTCGGGACCATGAACCCAGTTAAATATGTTCCGATACACCGACTTGTCAGACATAGTACGATATTCACCATACCCTCACTGATAATCCTCGCATATGTTTTAACAAAATTCTTACTTAAAAGCAGGATAAGATATCAGAGGTTTATCGCATATTCAATCATAATTATAATCTCGACAACATCAGTATTCTATACTCACCACTATGTTAAAAGACTTAACATGGAGACCGATGATCTGAGAGAGGCTTACAAGATACTTGCAGGACTAAAACCAAGAGACATATACGTTGAACCGACAGCAAGAACTCATATGAACTTCCACTTCAAGTTCAAGAGAATGGACTCTATCAAATCAATAGAATTCTTAGAGAACTGCCATGAGATAGCTGACAGCTATGTAGTATTGAATGTAAGAAAAGAATTCGTCTTCGATGAGAACGCAAAAAAGATAATCCCCGAATGTTTTCAGAATCCGCCTGGATACTGGGTACAACTTGGAAAAGTCAAGGGCGATGACATGGGGAGATATGATGAATTCGATCCAATAATTTATTATGCGCCGTTAATCCCAAGTTAACCGAAAATGAATCTGAAAACCCCGATAAGTGAAACTGATGTTCGCAACCTAAACATCGGAGATGTAATAGAGATAACTGGGACACTAGTCATAGGACGTGACATGGCCCACAAACACATGATAGACAAAAACCAGGATCTGCCATTTGATCTAAAGGGTGGGGTAATCTATCATTGCGGACCAGTTGTGGCAAAAAAGGGTAGTGCCTGGGAGATGATATCATGTGGACCGACCACTAGCATCAGACAAGAGCCATATGAAGAGGAAGTGATTAATAGATATGGGATAAAAGCAGTGATAGGAAAGGGTGGTATGGGCGATAAAACACTAAAAGCATTGAAAAAACAGGGGTGTGTATATCTTGCAGCAACAGGTGGAGCCGGCGCAATACTTGCTAAAAAGGTTGTAAAAATAAAAGAAGTATACATGCTCAAAGAATTCGGTATACCAGAAGCCTTCTGGATTCTTGAAGTCAATCGTTTCGGGCCTCTAATAGTCGCAATGGATTCCCATGGAAAAAGCATATACAAAGATGTCGAAGAAACCTCACAGATTAAATTAAATGAAATACTAAATGAGTTATGATGATAAGCATATTGAAGAGTAAGATACATAATGCAAGAGTCACTTCAGCAAACTTGGAGTATGTTGGAAGCATCACGATTGATAAAAGACTTGTTGAAGCGGTAGGACTATATGAATATGAAAAGGTCCTAGTATCTAATCTTACCAACGGCAGCAGATTTGAAACCTATGTGATACTCGGACAAGATGAGGGAAAAATACAGGTTAATGGAGCAGCAGCAAAGATAACCGCGGAAGGAGACAGGATCATAATAATGAGTTTTAGACTATTGGAAGAAACAGATGTCGGAAAGTATAAGCCAGTAATAATCATAGTTGACGAAGACAACAAGATAGTCTGACAACAATACTCATTTTTTCTTTTTAAAAGCATCGAAAAACATTCCAAAACCAAGTTTCATCTCGCTAAAACCATATTTCACAATACTCAACCATAAACCAAAAAGATCTTTAAGCTTCAACTATATCCGCTCCAATACTTGTCATTAAAGGCTTGAAATTCGGGAAGGTAACATCAACAAAATCTGCCCCAGTTATCTTCGTTGTCCCAGATGCAGACAAGCCAGCAACAGCAAGAGACATGATAATACGATGATCATGCCAACCATCAACAATACCTCCTGAAAGATCCCCTCCTCTAATCGTCAGACCATCATCTCTCTCATCGATAGACGCGCCCATCTTACCAAGTTCAGATGCCATAGCCTTGATACGATCACACTCCTTTAAACGAGCATGAGAAGCATTAACAATCCGGGTAGTACCCTCAGCAAAACAACCCAGGACCGAAACAATAGGCACAAGATCCGGAGCATCGCTTAAATCAACTGTAATCCCAGTCAATGAACCCCCACCACAAACTTCAACTAGATCACCTAAAACATTTATCTCAGCACCCATCTCAACGAGAATATCAATGATTTTCTTATCGGCCTGAAGAGAATTCTTAAATAAATTACTGACAACCAGCTTCGATTCCATAAGAGCGGAAGCAGAAAGAATGAATGCCGCACTACTATAATCACCCTCAACAACATACTCTGTAGGCTTATAAACCTGGCCACAAGCCACATGAAACTTCCGATAATCCTTGTTCTTAACTTCAACACCAAAACAAGACAAGATATCTAGTGTGAGATCGATATATGGCCTCGATTTCAAGGATGTAGTCACTTCAACAACCGTATCTTGCAGGCCATACGGAGCCGCCATAAGGATCGCACTTATGAACTGGGAACTCACATCACCAGCAATACCACACTCACCACCCTTGAACGGACCCTTCACTGTATGAGGTGGATATCCACTAGTTGAAGTAGTATCCACTCCAAGATGAGATAATGCGTCAAGGAGTGGTTCGATAGGCCTGGATTTAATAGAGTCATCTCCGGTTAAGCTTATCTTGGATTTTGACAAGGAGGCGATTGCAGTTAGAAGCCTTATTGATGTGCCAGAATTCATAAGATCCAATACTTTTCCCGGATTGTTTATTTGACCGGAATTACCAGTGATATACATATGATCTTCTTCTTCGGTTATTATTGCACCAAGCTCTCTGCAAGCGTGTATACACGCATTTGTGTCTGCAGAGTAAAGTGGATGATGAATAATATTTTCCCCTTCAGATAGCATACCAGATATCACTGAACGTATAGTATAGCTTTTACTTGCAGGTGCATTTACACGCCCATCAATTTTCGTTGTTGGTTTGACTAGATAGTCCATTATATGAAGCCTTATTATATTGTATTTAATTTATAGAAATTGAATACCCAGCTCTCATAAGTCTCTATAGTCGATATTTTTTCCAGATGATAAGATTTCTTGATGAAATCACATATCCGGTCATTAGGCGGACTATAACACCAATAACCCTCTAGAAAATACGCACAACCATTATCCTCAATGGTTTTTTCCACAAAGTCTGGATTTAATGCCAACATTGCAGACATCGTATTTTGTCCCTGAAATACTGTGACCGCTGGATTATTCGTAAAAACCACGCAATTATCATCTATTTCATTCACGTTTTTTATCGCAAAATCTCGGAAGATACGGGGTGATTCAGCCTGAATATCAACGGAAGATATGAAACTTACTGTAGGTAGGAATGTGATGACAGTTAAAAACGTAATAAAAAATAGTGCATCACGCCGATTAGCATATCTTCCAATCAAACGTACCGATCTATTCGCACCCCATGAAGCAAGAATAATTAACGGTGGATAACATAGGACAGTATATCGAAATCCAATCCCACCTGAAGTGAAACTCCCTGCATAAAAAAAGAGATATGAGAGGAAAAACATGAAAAACCATGCGAAAAGAATAGGTCCAAGATAACTCTTACGCCTGATCAGAGAAACCAGACCTATCAGGGCAAATGGAGTTAAAACAAGGAGGTGTCTACGACCATTAAACCAATAGGAGGTATTATCAGTCCAGTTCCTATCCATATAATCATACTGGAATTTACCTTCTTCCGCACCCCAATCATGGATCTGACTAAAGTAGTTAAGATGCGTGAAATGCAGGAGTGAGAACATTACAAAAATAGTCGTGAAATAGAATATATCCTCCATAAAAATATTGATGCCAATCTTTCTTGCATTCAATAACAATATTAAAAAAACAACGGGAATCATTATCAATGATTCCGGACGAGATTGGACAGCGAATGCAAGAAATCCCGCGCAACTAAAAAGAAGTGTATAAGACCTCTTCCGCACATAAGCAATGCAGAAAACAACAGATAATAACGATGGGAGAGTATGATAAATCTCACTAGACAATGATCCAGTCCAGACTATATGTGCTGGAGTCAATGCAAGGAACAATGCGGAAAATAATGCAGTCTGCTCATCATCGAACATTATATATGTAAGGAGGAAGATGGCAAGGATAGACAATACAGATATGAGGATGTTAAAAGCATATGCATTAAACTCATTAACACCGAATACAAGATAAAACAGAGATAATGAATAAGGCAGGGCATTAGGATGTTTATCTATCTCACCCCGCATGCATTTACCGTCAATCCATTCGACAGTACAGTATAAGGCACGTCCAGAAGTGACCATCTCTTTTGCTATCTGCATGTATATATCCTCGTCGAAAAGGATCCGGTGGACATTAGGTGGGAGATACACTCTAAGAGACAATCCAATGAGGAATATTATGCTAAGAAACACAATCACCTTCTTATCGAACCTGAATATCTCAGATAAGACAACCCTTGAACGATATACACAGTAGGCTGTGATTATAGTAGTAATAGATAAGACAATGAAATAAAAGTAGGGTGTTGAATCGGATTTGAAGTATTCCTCACGGGGAAATAATACTATAAATCCTGAGACCAATAACAATGATACCAGGATTATATTATTATACGACTTATCCTCCATTTCTATTTACAAAATAATCGCCAATAACTAAATATCTAGCCCCTGTTTTCAAAAACACGTCGATAGCATCATCAGGAGTGTTTACAATAGGATAACCATGAAGATTATAACTAGTATTCAATACAACACCATATCCAGTTTTTTCTTTAACAGTCTCTAAAAGCCTTCTAAACACCGGATTCTCATCATCCAACATTTGAGGGCGTGCAGATCCATCCACATTTATCACAGAATCCATGTGACCAAGCATATCTTTTTTCACCATATAACCCATAGTCATAAAACGGTCAAACTGATCAACATCTTCAAACAATACTTTAGCATCTTCTGAAAGAAGAGACGGACAGAAAGGCTGGAACCAATTCCTCTTCTTAATCTTAAGATTCAACTTATCCTTGATATCAAGAGAGTCAGCAGGTGCAAGAATACTCCGGTTCCCAAGAGCTCTCGGACCAAACTCCATCCTACCCTGATACCACAGTAAAAAATTACCCTTTGATATTAGATCACCTGCAAGTTCAGGTGCATCATCCCTTTTCTCATAGCTAATATTATTTTTCCTAAGGGCTTTCTCAATCAGTGGAGCAGTATAGTCAGGTCCAAAATACACGTTTTTAACATCAGTTGATTTCATATTGTTCTCCAACATACTCGCATATAATGCAGTCCCAACTGCAAGGCCTCCATCACCCATATGCGGGAAAACAAACCATTTCTTCAGCTTTGGATTCGTCCTAATTTTAAGATTCACTTTTATGTTCGAGGCAACTCCTCCAGACCAGCATACGTTTCGCACACCTGTTTCTTCGATAGCATTCTCAAATAACTGGCAGATATGCTTTTCCAATGTTCTTTGAGCCATATAGGCAAGTTCTTCGCGTGGAGTATTCCAAAGTATCTTCTTTAGCATTCGATACTTCCCCAGGGTTGAATACTTGCATCTGACATTCATACCGTCTACTTCGAAGAAATCAATAAGCTTGTTCTCTTCATCAGGGATGGGAAATGCATAATCTGACAATGCCATAACCTTTCCCTCATCCTCCAGTTCTCGCATACCTAGTAGATCAGTGACCTGTTCAAAGAACAATCCAAATGAATCCCTTGCCTTTATCGATGAAACGAATTCTATCCCACCATCTTCGTATATACCCACAGTACCGGATAAGGCATCACCCACACCATCAAGTGTGATGACAAGGGATTTCTTGAACCCACTACTTAAGGCGGATGCTGCGGCATGAGCATAGTGATGCCCGACAAAATCAAGTCGATAATCCTTAAAACCCAGCTTATCAAGGTCTCTTCTAATCAGAAACTCTGATACCTTACGGCAAAAGGGTAGTTCAGGTATCTCAGTAACAGTATGCTTAAAAGTCTTTCTAAACTCGACTAAAGAGGGTTTATTCGTCTTCCTCCGCCTGAAAAGATAGTAATTGTCCTTCATTGAAGGGAATACACGGGTTAAAGTCTTCCCAAAATCAGATGTGTTACAAGCAACCAGACCAATATCTGCAGGCTTTAACTTTAAATAATCAAGACATGACTTGATAGACTCGCTTGGAAAGCCTACATGAAGTTTTTTACGGGTGATACGCTCCTCATTTACAGCAACAAGAACACTCTTCTCATCAACAATCGCGGCGCCCGCATCATGACCATCCCATATACCCAGTATATACATGCTAAACAACCTTAGATGTTACAGATAAAATTAACGCCAGTCCTTATTAAAGAGGGTAGCTCGCGTACTCCAAAGATGCGCAACATATTTGTAATAGACCTAGGACGCAGATAAAAACGCCTATAAGCCTTATTTCTTGCCGATTCAAGATCCATATCCTTTGAAATCACATTATTTGCATACTCGAATGAATCCCAGCTTTTCCCATCTAAATCATCTTTATGTCGTTCATACAAAGGGGACCCTGGAAACGGTGTAGCAACATAGTATTCCGCAAAATCCAGGGGAAGATCAAGGGAAAACCTTAGAGTCTGCCGGATTGTATCTATATTCTCCCCAGGTAAACCGAACACAAAATGGCCGACCGTCGCAATCCCTGCATCATGAGCAAGTTTGACTGCCCTCTTAGAATCTTCAACCTTTATCCCTTTTTTAATATTGTCAAGCACTTCCTGGCTGGACGACTCTAATCCAAATGATATCATCCAACATCCAGAAGCCCTCATCAGCTCAAACATTTCGGCATCAACAGTATCCACCCTACTATTACAGAACCATCTGACATCCAATCCTTCATCAATGATCGCCTGACAAAGGTCTAATACATGTGATTTATCAAGTGTGAAAGTTTCAGCGAAAAAATATAGATCTCTGACCCCAAGTTTCACAGCATGCTTGATCTCCCGGATAATGTCTTCAACACTCCTTTTCCTGTATTTCCGACCATAGTAGAATGGGGCCACACAAAAACTACATTCAAATGGACAACCCCTACCAGTCGTGATCAATACATACTTACGACCGAAGACTGGTACTTTATAATTAGACAAGTCAACAAGATCCCAGGCTGGAAGCGGCAGACAAGACAAGTCCATAGCCGACCTTGATGGATTTTTAATTAGCCTTCCATTCTTGACATATGCAATTCCCGTGACTTTTTCAATCGGTTTAGAAACAAGGTCTTCTAGGGTAGATTCCGGTTCTCCGAAAATAACTCCATCTACATGACCATGATTTAGAACAGTCTCCCATAGGCTTGAAGCATGGACACCATAGACAAATACCCTACAATCCACTAGCTCACGGATTCTAGATATGAAATCCATATCATGCAGGAAAGTTGGCGTAGTAGTATTTAAGACAATCAAGTCCGGTTTGAACGATTTGATTTCATCAAGGACTGAAGACTCAATCATTGAAGCCCCCATAGCATCTATCAGCTTGACATCAGCAACATCCCTGATCATTGAGGCCATATATGCGAGTGTCATAGGAGGATAGACCGATGAGAAAACAGCTGCCTTATGCTGGCAACGACCTTCTTTCACATACAAGGATTCTGCCGGAGGGTTCAGTAATAATAGCCTAATTTTACACCACCCATAAACGAGTATAAATGGATTATTATACCTCAAATAATTCCATAAATATATAATACTATATAGTATATGTTAGATAGTTTAATGAGTGTAAGCTAAATTGAATAATATCCACAGAAATATTGTATTAACAATCATACTAGCCATACTGATTTCTATAGGATGTATTTCGTATATGAAAAGTGATTTGGGGGTAGCAGACGATCTTCAAACCGTGATTAACGACGCCCTTAAAGACAAGAATGTGAAATACTGTTTTGACAGGCTGGGTGACAATAAGATTGACGTGGGAACCTGCATAATGACTGTTGCAAAAAACCTTAGTAATCCAAGGATATGCAATCAGTTCTGGAGTGTTGAAACCATGTCAGAATGCCTTTTTGAAGTCGCTAAGATACAGGAGAATGCTCAACCATGCGAACGGATCCCTTTTGACTCACCATATAAGTCAAAATGCAAATCTTATTTGAAGAATATCGCGGTTGATAAAATGAAGGTCGTAATGTGTAAGAAACTGATGGGTGAAGACAAGAACGATTGTCTGATAAGGATTGGCGAAAAGAGAAAAAGTGCGAGAATATGCACCAAACACTTTAAGAAAGGAACAGAGATTCATACAACATGCCTATCTCGTGTAAAAGAGGCTAAAGAATCGGAAAAACAATTAGAAAATACTTGATTCTTTACTTACTGTCAGTAATATTAAAAAAGTCTATATAAGATTCATGATAAGATGGGGAAAAAAATGAAAAAAGAGGGATTGCATGCTCTAGTATCCAAAAAAAAGGATAAATCCAAGGATAAAGACCATTCATTTCAAGAAATGACCAAGACAGCGATAATCATCTTAGGTATCGCTATCATAGCTGTGATCTTCTTCTATCCAGGATCGGTTTCCCAGGATGATGAGGGTACCCAGGAGATAACCACAGATACCACTATTTCAGGCAATAATCAACAAACAATACAGAACAATCCACTAACAAAAGAGGAACAGATAAAAACCCAGACAGGAAAAGAATCAAGCACAACTCAAGTAGAACAAATACAAAGAGAGGATGAGAATCTAAATGCTTCTCGCATATACAGTCCATATAAGATATTCAAGGATATATACTGGATCGACGCACCAGGAAATATCCGAGCCCGAGGAGCATATGCTTTAAACACTTCAAAAGGATTTGTACTCATAGACACAGGATGTAACAAAGGATTAAAACAGCTAATAAAAAACCTGAAGACGATTGGAGTGAACCCAAACAAGATATTCCATGTATTAAACACACATGGCCACGGCGACCACTGTGGAGGAAATGAATACTTCCAGAAAAAAGGCGCAAAGATAGTCATACACGAAGATGATGTCGAAGCTCTTCAAACAGGTGATGAACAATTATACTGCAAATATTGCTGTCCTAAAGGGCTTAACCCGGTAACACCAGACATAATACTAAAAAACAGGCAGAAACTCAATTACAAAGACAAAAAATTAATTGTAAAATACTTTCCAGGACATACGCCAGGCAGCGTGATATTTTTGTTTAGAACCAATTACTCAAATAGTAGTATAAACATCTACTTCACAGGCGATACACTTCTCGGACCAGGATGGTATGCGCATTGGCTAGGAAATAAATATTCAAACCTCACCCAATTCGCATCATCAGTAAAAAGACTTGAAAAAGAGACATTAAAAGATCCAGAAGATGATAAATATCTGATCATCCCAGGCCACATAAAACCACATAAAGAATGGACATTCAAGATAACCGATAGAACCGATTTCCTAAAAAACCTGAAGGTAATCCATAAAAAGATACTATTAAGGAAAAATGCTACAGGAGATATTCTATGAAGAAAAAAACCGAGAACAAGACGAAACCAAACAAAACATGGAAGAAGACAGCGTATGTAATCGGTACAATATTCGCCATAGTATCAATCATTGTTCTGGCAAAAACACTGACAAACAATCCAATACAAGAAGAGAAAAAAGTCAAAACCCTAATTCTCGGAGTGGACGGCGCAGAATGGGACGTAATAATGCCGATGATAAAAAAGGGAAAGCTTCCGAACATTGGAAAGCTCATGAATTCAGGATATTATGGAGACCTAGTCTCAGTTCAACCACTACTATCCCCACCAGCATGGGGATCTGCAATAACAGGCATGATGCCTGAAAAACACGGTGTAAAATACTTCTACGCATGCTCAGACGGAACGCCAGGCAGAGACTGTAAGGGAAGAGGGAAAGTCCATCAAATAGACTCCACATTCCTCAAGACAAATACATACTTTGATGTGATCAGCGAAATGGGGGGTAAACCCATGATCATGTATATCCCATTTGTCGGATTCCCAGTATGGGAAGTAAACGGGATAATGATCGGCCTTCCTAAAATAGGGAACAGGCCCGAGATCAAGGAAAGGTTTAAAGTCTATCCTGAAACGCTTCTTTCCGAACTTCCAGAGGATATAATTCATCAGATGGGGTGCATATTCGACAAGACATTAGCAGACATAAAATTGAACAAGACGTGCAATGGCGATGATCTGCTAAAAGATGAGAATTTTAAAATGGCTTTAGATAGTTACAGCCAACTCAATAACAATGCTGACAATTGGAGTGTGAGAAATGACCAGGTATTTTACCGACTCTATAATGTGAACCGAAAGAAGAATGTGGCAAAATACTTGATGGATAACTATGATTACGATAATTTCATGATAGTGTTCGATGAAGGCGATTATATGCAACATCTGTTCTGGAGATATTCCGATGAAGGACATCCAGGATACGATCCAAAATTCAAGGATAAACACGATATGCTTATAGAATATATGTTCGTTGAACTAGACCGGATTATTGGAGAGCTATTGGAGGATGCAGGTGAGAACACTGTCGTATACATGGTGTCGGATCATGGTTTCAGACAGACATTCCACATACATATGGAGCCGCTATTAAAAATGATTAGCCAGACGCTCGGACAAGATATCACATTCTGTATTAAAAACGATAATGTGAAATACAGACTTTTCAATGAGATAGCCAGGATACCATTATGCCATGGAAAAGACGTTGAAGAAGATGCAAAAGATATAAGCGAGCTTAGAAGGCTTTTGAAAAACGTCAAGTTCAAGGAGTCTGGGATGCCAGTATTTGACAGGCTTAATACAGCAAATTCACCGAAAATAGATTATTATGCGAAAATCAATATGCATGGATTTTACGGGATGGGAAACACACGAATCCTTATCGATGGTGAGTTCGAGGATAGTGAAATAAAGATCTATGACATGGTGAATTTAGAGACGCGCTCCGGAGCCCATAACAAGACTGGAGTATACATTATAAACGGTCCGATGATTAAGAAGGGTTCAAGTACCAAGGATATCATAGACATCGCTCCAACAGTCCTTTATTCCATGGGCTACCCAATACCCCGATACATTGATGGAAAAATCATAATCAATGCATTCAAAGACGATTTTATTGGGGAAAACGAGATAAGAAAACTCAAAATCAATATGACAAGAGATGTTGAACACATTAGTTGGGGAGACAGTAAGCTTGAAAAAGAGATGCTTGAAACATTAAAATCATTAGGCTATGTATAAAACCATCAGGGTACATAATAAATAACAGACTTCCTCGCTATCTGATTCTTTTTAATCTGCTTTTTTGCATCCCTAATATTCTTTTTCTTAACCGAGTCGAATACTTTTGTCCAAGCGTCAGGGATACTCCTCAAACATTTTTTACTCGCTATTAACTTCTTCGCCTTCGGGGGTCTAAGATTATCCAAGAGTATATATGCATCCGATACTTTCTTACAATTAAGATTTTTTAACGACCTTGCTTCAAGACTAGAATCTCCCCCAGAATATATGTCAATCCAGTATCTGGCTAACTCTGAAGCATAGACAACACCCTGCTTATCATTAAGGAAAACAGCGGCTTCATGCATTCCATAAGTCCTCGTAGAATCAAAAAGCCAAAGCCTATAAGTCACAAATAAAGAGCTTAAAATAAGGGAAAAAATTAAAAGTTGTATGAATAATCGCCCCCTCTCAGAACTCCGATATAACATAATCATTGCACGAGACATAAGGATCGAGGCTACTGGCATCAATATCGACAAGTATCTCGCATCACGGTGTAGAAACTTAATAGGGCTAATGCTCTGCAAACCAAAATTCAGATAAAATGCTAGGACAAAAAACCAGATGAGCAGGTATACAGTTGACTTATCTTTTCTAAGAAGGATATAAAGCAGTGATAAAACGATAACATACCCGTAAAAACCATATAAAGGCGCTCTAATAAACTTAAAATCACCCATAAATCTATCAAGATTAAGTTCATATGAATCCGGTTCGACTGAGAATAGAATACGAGGATAGAAGATAAGAAAATCCCTATTAGCGTTTGCATTATAATAATCTTGGATTGCCTTGAAATTATCTGCTGGATTTATACCATGGACTAAATAGACTGTTATCTGCAATGTGAAGATTATCAAAAATCCGAGTACGAAATAACCAAGTCCGATCTCAATCCTCTTTGATACAGCATACCGATACAAACCAATGGCTATTACAACGAATATGAAGAAGGCTCCTGAGAGTTTCACTAGATAGGCTATGCCAGAGACTAATCCTGAGATAAGAAGATTAAATGACATGTTTTGCCCATCCTTTAATCCCCGTAATAAAAAAAATGCTGACAAGGTCATATAAAATTCCAGGGGAATATCAGGCATAATCCAGGTAGCCCAAATAATATTGAAAGGTACAAGTGAGATAAAAAAGGCTGCGAGAAGAGATGTGTCCTCATCATAATAGAGTCTTGAGATCTTATAGACCAGGGGTATCAATAGCAGTGAAAATATCAGAGACTGTGAAACAAGAACCCATACATTCATGCCAAAAACCTTCACTAATATATATAGTGGGAAGATCAGCATGATACGACTGCCAAAAACACCTGTAAGTTCATTCAAATCAAATTCTTCATCCAGGGTATAGAGTATCCGGATATATTCAAAGGTATCACTCAAGTTGACTCCAACAAAAAAATAAAGCCTTACCAGAAGAGAGACCAATACAATCAATGATAAGATGATCAATACCTTCGAATCCTGTAAACGTTTCTTTTTATCTTTCATCATTATCAGGGTACATAATAGATCACTGACCTTCTTAATATCAGATTCTTCTTGACCTTCAAATCATTGGTGATAACAGATGATTGCTTAGTGGAATCAAATACTTTCTCCCAATCAGAGGGAGAATTCTTCAAGCATTTTTTCCGGGATATAACGTTCTTTGTCTTAGGCGGGCGTAGATTATCAACGAGTACATATGCATTTGAGACCTTGTTACAATTAAGCTTCTTAATACCCTTGAAGGTCAGATTATGTTCTTTTCCACTATAGGTTTCGATCCACTGGCGAGCCATCATAGAGGTATATATCACTCCGTTCTTCTCCTTAATGAAATCAAATGCCAACTGCATCCCATATGTCCTTGTTATGTCAAAAAGCCATAAACGATGAGTGACATACAATGAGCTTACGATAAGAAAGATAAAAATGATTGCTGTAAGATATCTGCCATTCCTAGAACTCCTATAAACTGTTATCAAGAAACGAGACATGATGATGATTGCTACCGGCATAAGGATTGATAAAAACCGGGCATCACGGTGAATAATCTTGAAAGTCTTCAAGCTTTGTATCCCAAAATTCAGGTATAAAGCCAATACAAACAACCATATTAGAAGCGGTATGGTCGACGTATCACGTTTATAGATTAGATAAAGAAGGGACAATACTATCACATAGCCAAACAATCCGTAGAGAGGAGCTCTTATAAAACCAAAATCACCGAAATACCTGTCGATATTCAATGTGTTTGTTTCAGGATCGATTGAAAACAATATCAATGGATAATAGAATAAATGCCCACGATTAGCTCTTACCTCATAATAATCCTGGATATTCGAATAATTCTTGACAAGATCAATACCTGAATAAATATATGCGCCCATCTGAAGCAGGAATATCACTAAAAAACCAATGAAAAAAAAGCTTAGTCTCCATTCAACCTTCCTTTTAACGAAATAATTATATACTCCAAAAGCGATTACAACAAGGATGAAAAAAGCTCCAGTAACCTTTGTTAAATATGCGATACCAGTGAAAAACCCAGATATAAGAGAATATGAGGAAAGCCTATCCTCATGCTTAAAACCCTTTAATAAAAAGAAGGCTGACAAGGTCATATAAAATTCCAGGGGAACGTCAGGCATAAGCCAAGAAGCCCAGATAATGTTAAACGGGATTAATGATATTAAGAAGGCTGCGAGAAGAGAGGTCTCCGTGTCATAATAAAGACGCGATAATTTATAGACAAGGGGTATTAACAACAATGAGCATACCATCGACTGGGATACTAACAACATTATATTAACGCCAAAAATCTTTGTAAGGAGAAAAGGCGGAATAATCATCATAATCCTACTTCCAAAAAGCCCAGACAAATCTTTAATCTGGAAATTCTCTTCAAGCTCATAGATTATCCTAAGATAAGTGTAGGAATCACTAAGGTTGATGCCGATAAAATAATAAAGACGAATAAACAAGGAGACTATCATAATCAATAAAATGATGTAAAAAGCATTCAAACCACTACCTTGTTTCTTCACGGATTTATTAGATTTCATTAACAGCTCACTCTAAATAGCCGATCTCCCTTAATCGTTTCAATGTTTCTTCATCGTATTCGACTTCCTTAGACTTGTATTTTGCAATATTACCAGTGAGGAAATCATCAAGGATTAATTCGAGTTCACCACGAATAGCATTATCCAGATCCAAAGGACTCGTCTCATTAACATCATTAATAATATCATATAGCTCATAGTTTTCATCAAACTTTTTAGTCTTTGGCCGATAGATCAACTTATGCCCTTTAAACCTAACTGCCTTCAATTCAGGACCATATTGAGGGTGAATAGCCTCGCTATATACTATCCTGTCCTGATTTTCCCTTCCAAAAAGCATTGGGATAAGACTTGCTCCACTAGCCGTGTATCCAGGGATATCAAGAATGT
Organism: uncultured archaeon; assembly: GCA_964423225.1. Taxonomy (GTDB): domain Archaea; phylum Altiarchaeota; class Altiarchaeia; order IMC4; family SCGC-AAA252-I15; genus CAYREE01. The sequence goes on from CAYREE010000003.1 coordinate 25,311, forward strand.
CAAGAATAGTAGGTAGTATGTCAATGCTCCTAACCTGATATTTAATCCTAGTAGATTTTTTAATTGACGGGATATGCATGAACATTGGGACATGTATCAACTCATCATACTGTGTATGACCATGGTCAGTAGCACCATGTTCGGAAAATTCCTCACCATGGTCTGCTATGATTACGATAATCGTTTTATCATAGATTCCAAGATCCTTTATACCGTCAATCAAACCTCCCAACTGTTCATCCATATATTTTATCTCACCATCATGCAGAGCATGAAGATAATCCATTTCCTTAGCTGTAAAAACCCTTCCTGTGGAGGTTGTCTTAAAGCGAGTGGTCTCCCGATAATCTTGTGGAATATCCTTGATAAACAAATCATCATATCCATCAGGCGGATTATATGGTTGATGCGGCTCCTCGATATGCAACCAGATGAATGACTTCTCATCCTTATGCTCACGTAAAACTTTCAAAGCCTGATTCTTGAAAATATCTGCAGATCCTCCACGACCTTGCTTCTTAAAACCCTGCTCGAAACCAAGTTCATTCAATGGAAACCATGCCTTATAATTATAATAAGTATAATATCCGCCCTCATTTAGTATCTCTGTAATCGTCGTATAATTTTCAGATATACCTGCCTTAGGATTGATGACACCATGCTCACTAGGATAAAGAGAAGTTAAAATAGACGCCAGAGAGGGAGTAGTCCACGAAGACTGTGTGAAAGCATTTTCAAATAGAATATTTTCTCTTCCAAAATCATCTAATTCAGGGGTAATATTCCTTGAATATCCCATTGATGTAACATGATCAGCCCTAAAAGTTTCGAGAGTAATAAGCAGAACATTACAATCAGAACAAGTATAGTCTGGGAGAGCAACAACAGTCTCATTGGATTCTTTTTGAGACTGGTCGATACAACCAAATAATAGTGTAACTATCAACAAAAAAGCGAGTTGCCGAGTAAACAAGGGAGATTCCATGGTTTATCCATTGTGGCACTATACAATATATACTAAGAAACAAATCAAAAAAAACAGACAGAATTTTATTAATTTAAATCAACTCTAAGTTTTTGTTAATGATAGATGAAATAATGGATAAACCAGGTAAGAGACATATAATCATCATCATACTATTCGCCTTGCTGATAAGAATCGTATTTCTTGTAGGATATAATCTGTCTGACGACCTCGGATACGCCGAAACTGCAGGTATCATCATTTCAGGAAAAGAATATGTGTCTACAACAACCACGTTCTACCTGGTATCAAACATGCGATTGTTGATGGTCTATCCAATAGCATTATCATTCAAAATCTTTGGTGTCAACGATTATTCCCTTGTAATATATCCCTTATTATGCTCAATTGGAGGTATCTTCATAACCTATAAACTTGGCGAGATGCTCTTCAACAAAGAGACAGGCATCCTCGCAAGCCTACTTCTTTCCTTTTATCCAATGGATGTGATCTATGCTACATGGGCTATGCCCGACGTGCCGATAGCTTTTTTCATGGCATCCGCCACATACTTTTTTTTAAAAGCCGAAAAACTCCGGGAAAATGAAAAATACTCGATCAAAGGAATAAACATCAATAAAAGAGGAGTCTTATTGGTAGTTACCGGACTCATAATCGGTGTTTCCTACCTGATAAGGGTCTCAGGTCTAATGATCCTATTAGTCATAATAACATACATCCTTTATCGAACATGGATTACAAAAAGAATAAAACTGGATTATTGTTGGATACTTACAGGTATCCTAATCATAATATTTCTAGAAGCGTGTTTTTACTACACTCAATTAGGGAGCATTGATGGATTAAGCCTAAGATATAAAGCCATTGAAGATACTTTTGGATCCACACCAGGCTACCATGACCAGTATTATTTCTTAAGAGGTATGCTTAATTTAGACTACGAAAACAATTTCATGTGGGAGAACAGATATGATGTGCATTACGGACTCTACTATTATCTGATAATCCCCGCAATAATAATCTGTATTCTAACAAGGGATAAAAAAGCCTTCCCCGTGATAATCTGGTTGATTGCATTATTCCTATGGTCAAATTATGGGTCAATGAGCATTACAAAATATGTCCTAATACACAAGCTACACAGACATATGACAATAATAGCGATACCATCCATGCTAATACTATCCAAAGTCATTATCGACAGGTTCTATAACAAGAAATCCATTATTCCAAGGACGATCGGCTTGCTTATAATAATCGCACTATTTACCACCTCAATTTTTTATATTTCAAACAGGTACGTGTACTTAAAAGCCTCAGTACATGACTTCACACTAATGCATACAATATTAAAAGACTTAGACGACAAACCGATTTATGGCGATCCAGTCGTACGAACCCAATTGAAATACAAATTCAAATATAAGAAAAATGAATTGATCAGAACAATTGAAAATGTTAAAGAATGCGATGAGATAAAAGACGCATATGTGATAATGAAGGGTTCGCGCGGATTTGTTGACAATGAATTCTTTATCAATTCAATACCAGAATGCATGTATGAGCCACCCTCAAACTGGGATCTGATAGAGATTATCAAAGGCCCAAAAATAGATTTTTTTAGCTCATATGATCCAGTAGTATACTATGTCAGATAATAGAGGATTATTTCACACAGAAATCTTCCCGCATACCCTGCATCCCAGGACATTCGCAAAGCCTATTCGTATCCATATAAACATTGACTAATCCCTGGATGCAAGTATAAGAATAATCCCTGATATTAATACAATCCGATAACATGGCGCACGGATCCTCTCCATAAGCCCTGTTTAAGATATGTCCCATACATAGGCCGAAATGATGATAACAAGTGTCAACTGCTTGTGGATTTGTGTTGATGAGATCATTATGAACTGTCTCGCAAAAATTTAATGATAAGTATTTATCTTTGTTGCAGACCAGTTCCTGGATATGTCCGATACAATGATGTTGGAATATATCTGAATTTAGACATGATTCATACGCATTTTCAAAGTTGTCTTGGACAATTGCTAATTGCTCTGCATTTTTAAAAAAACATTCGCTTCGCCAAATTTGATCTTCAACAGAATTGCACATTTTATTCACATTATCCTTGATTTCTTGATAGTTTGGCGTCTCGCGGATAATATGATTGGAGACCTCGATGATGCAGTGGCTCTTTAAATGAGTCCTCTTTATCTTGTAGCAGTAATCCAAACCCTTTGTATAGTTTATATTGTAAGAATAACTTGATTTTAGGAAATAACAGTAATCACGGTAGTTATCAGTAAATTCGTCACAATTCATTGAAACACGATAGTTTTCAGATATGCTTAGTAATTGATAGGAATAATATACGGTTATCAACAGGGTAAAACACATTAGCCCATAGGCTATGATCTGTCGTCTCTTACTATTTTGTTTTCTTGCTTCTTGATCCATTCTAATTAGTCCTAAAGATAAATGATCTGCCGATCTCCGACGTACATGATGCCTTAAGAGAATATTGAGATATCTTAGTGCATAGGAGATTTAGTTTTGTCATGAGTCTTTCAAAACCGAGCATTTCCTCTTTGTTTTTGTTGTGATAATTGACTAGAACAGTGTGAACAAGTTCATAATAGCAGGCATCCCTGATAGTCTGATCCTTGATTTGACCGCATATCTGCTCCGACTTTTCTGGATCCACTAATATCAGTTTAAATGCAGTATCTGCAAGGCATCCATTAAACTCTAGTTCGTTTGATTGTTCGTCACATTCACTTGTTGAAGTATTACTAAACGGATTTATTATTAGGATAAAGTTTACGATAAAAAGCAGGAGTGTAAGGGCAAGTGGAAGATAGCTATTTTTGAATCCATCACCACCATCATCTTTCGCAGCATCAAGTTTCTTTTTCTTCATTTTTTTACTACCACCAATCATAAGACTTCCATAATAATGCGTTTTAATATACGCCAGCCATCACTAATCGTCCCAAGCTTTCCCACTCCAGACTTTCGTGCCTTCTCAAAACTTGGTACTTCAAGAGTCCTTAACTTGTTTTTAGCAGCTTTAATAGATATTTCAGTTTCAATACCAAAACCATCTTCAGTAAGTTCAAGGTCTTTTATAACCTCTCGTCTAAAGGACCGGTATCCGTAACAGAGGTCTGAATAATTTGTCCTCCATAAAGTATTTACCATTTTTACGAACATCCAGTTGCCAAACTTGCGTATTAGACTGATATCCTCACTTCCTCCACCTTGTATGAACCTAGAGCCCATACAAATATCATAACCCGCTTCTATACCTGCGATAAGAAGTATTAGCTCGCTTGAAAGATGTGAGCAATCAGCATCCATCATAATAATAATGTCTCCTTTACCTTCGTTCATACCGATTCTGAGTGCAGATCCCTTCCCTTTATCATCAAAAAGGACGGTTAATCCCTTATCCTCTGCTATTTTAGCTGTATTATCCTTTGAATACCCATCGACGATTATTATCTCATCGATGAAATCCGGTAGGGTTCCCAGAACAACAGGTAGGTTTTCCTCCTCATTTAACGTAGGAATGATTACTGTTATGCTTTTTCCATAAAACATTTTTATTTTAATTAATTATTTTTTCCGCTATTTTACTTGCTTTAACCATCTTTTTTTGATGGTTAATAAGGAATTTTCTCATCAATTCTGCACAATGCTTCTTATCGTCACCACACATTAGCTTACCACTTTTACATTCATGATATATGCGTGATAATTCAAGATCATCTTCCATCAGATGATAAAGATACAACTCATAGATAACGCATTTCTCAGGTTCTCCACCCTTCACCTTCTGTATGTCAAGTGTTTCCCTACCCCCGGTCTTCGCCCTTAAAACTTTTTTCTCGGCTTCCACAGGATCATCACTTAATCCTATATAGCTTTTTGGATCGGATGAACTCATCTTACCCCCAGATAAACCCTGCATGAATTTATGATACGTAGCCGAAGGAGGAATGCATGAAAAATCCCGTTCTCCCATATCCCTTTCAGCATTTAGCCTTGATGCAATATCTCTTGTAAGCCTTAGATGAGGATCCTGGTCTGCGCCAACTGGGACTACAACATGCTTTGGACCGCCAAGAGCAGGTAGTTGCGGATGCAATATATCAGCGACCTGTGTAAGCACAGAAGTTATCTTCGCTGGAGATAAATCCCCATAAATAGCCTTCAACTCATTGAATGTCACCCTCTTCGAAGCGATATCCCTTAGACGATAATAATCAGTAATATAATCACTCTGGAACCAGAAGGTAAGGTTCTTAGGCTTTAATCCAAGCGCAATATAATTCGTCAGATACTCTCGTATCGCAGTGTCTCTAGCTTCTTCAAAACTGATATCCCTCATCAAATAGCTTTCAACATCAGCAGCACAGATAAATACCTCAGCATTCTTCTCTTGGAACCATATGATTTCATCAGCCACCATCTTATGCCCTAGATGAAATTTGCCTGAAGGCATCAATCCAGTCATCAACGCATAATCCCTACCAGTTTCAATAGATTTGACTATCTTATCGAAATCCCTATGACCGAAAATAATACCTCGTCTAATATATTTAAAATCATCTAGTTTCTTCCGATACTTGTCGAATTGCTCAATACCGAAATCCGTCATCAGCTTCTCATAGTCTCCGATCTCCGATATCTTCCAAGGATCGATCTGATTCATTTTTCCTCGTATCTAACTAGCATTTTCTCCCATTCCTGGTCTAGGTCTAGATTATAGTGGTTAGAAATTTTTATAACAAGATAAAGCAGATCCATAATCTCTGATGAAACATTATCCATATCCGAGTTCCCAGATTTATATCCATCCTTAATCAGCATTATCCTGGCTAACTCGCCTAATTCCTCCTGCATATGCAAGACCGTCTGGCTAGGTCTGTCAACCCATCCTTTCTTCCGGTCAATATCCTTTATCTCCTTCTGCAGTTCTTTTAAAACCATACAAGTATGTAATTTACATTAAAGACTAATATAGTTCCTGATGGATCAGTCCAGTTTAGAGGCTCAGATAGGGATGTCAGGATATTATACGGATAATCCTGGCTTGGGAGGTATTTTAAAACAGGAGCCTGAAGATTTCATTGTTGAAGAGATCAATGAGAAAGGGACTATAATATTATTAGAAGGGGATGACTCGATCAAGGATATACAAGGGGATTATGCCCATTTCACCCTTGTAAAACGCAACTGGGATACTATTCGAGCCGTCAAAGAGGTTTCTAAAGCATTATGGATAAGCCAGAGACGATTGGGTTTTGCAGGAACAAAGGATAAACGGGCTCTGACATCCCAGAGGGTATCTGTAGGGAAGATCGGATTAGACAAGCTCAAAAAGATAAGGATCAAAGACATCACTATAAAAGACATAAGATATGCCGACGATCCAATACGACTAGGAGATTTATGGGGAAACCGATTCACAACCACGATTAGAGGGATTGAACTTTCATCAGAGGAGATCAACAAGAGTATTTCCAACATCATGGATGAATGTAGTGGCATGTTCCCAAATTACTATGGGATCCAGAGATTCGGAGGAATAAGACCATTAACCCACCTTGTCGGACGTGAGATACTCAGGGATGATCTTGAAACAGCAGTAATGATGTATCTATCAAAGGGTTTTAACGGGGAATCAAGCGAGAATGCATTAGTCAGAAAAGCACTTGCAGAAACCAAGGATTTCAAACAGGCCCTGACAGATTATCCCAAGAACATGGGTTATGAAAAAGCAATGTTGAATCATCTTGTCGAAAAACCTGGAGATTATAGGGGGGCTATCATGAGGCTGCCATTTGGCTTGCAGATGATGTTCATACATGCTTATCAAAGCTTTGTTTTCAACCGTGTATTGAGCATTATCCTCGAAAAAGACTTGGATGTTGAACGCCTCCCACTGATAGGATATGAAAGCAGGATGGATGATATTTCAGCCAGGATATTGGATGAAGAGAATATTAATCCTGAAGATTTCCGGATAAGATCAATTCCCAGGCTTTCAAGCAAGGGTGAATACAGGGATTGTTTTGCCATTGTGGAAGACTTCAAGATAAATAATGTGGGGGATGACAAGCTGGAAATGGATGGGAAGACTGCTATAGTGTCATTCAAGCTCAGAAAAGGCTCATATGCAACAGTGTTCCTTAGGGAACTTATGAAGAATTGAATTCGAGTTATTTTTTTATAAGGATAATCCAGCAGCCTTTAACCAGACTTTACCTTTTTCCACTATTTCATCCAGTTTTTCCCTTGTTCTGGCTTCAGCAGTTATCCGCATATAGGGCTCTGTGCCTGATGGACGAATCAACATCCAACAGTCTTCATCTTGCACTCGAACACCATCGATCGTAGTATAGTCCATTGAAATAATATTTTCTAAAGAATCCATGATTTTCTCTTTCTCGGAATCTGGACATTCGAGCTTAAGCCTTACTACTGGATAAGAAGGTATCTTATCGATAAGATCATAAAATACTCCCTCATCAACCATCTTTACAGTCTTGGCGATAGTAGCTACTCCATCAGGATATATGTGGATATCAGGGAAAATGTATGTTCCAGACGGTTCTCCCCCAAATCCCGCATTATTAGCCCGAATACCATCTGCAACCGAAACATCACCAACAGGAACCCTCACTACATTATCGCACATATCCTCGATACGCATACTAGCATCAACAGTGGTAACGACAGTCTTATGCCCGTAAGAAAGCGCAGTAAGAAATGAATCCCATTCTATCAGACTACCATCCCCCGAGATCGCGCATGTCCTATCAGCATCCCCGTCATGAGCAAACGCAATATCAAAATCACCGTCTCCCACCAATTTTAAAGTATCTGAAAGATTGTTTTCAGTAGGCTCAAGAGGATGGGGAAAAACACCATCAGTATTATCGTTAATAACAGTAACATCACAACCCATCTCGGTTAAAAGCATAGGCGTTATCGTAGAACCACTCCCACCAGAACAATCAACCAATACACGCAAATTATTACGAACACATCCAACAGAACCAAGGACAAGTTCCATATGCTTTGAAATATAATCCTCACTACTCTGACAGCCCGAACCAGATGCAAACTCGCCCTGATCCAACATTCCCTCAAGCAACCCTTCTTCACCAGGACTAAATGCTCCCAACCTACTCCAAAACTTAAAACCATTATAATCAGCGGGATTATGAGATGCAGTCACCATCACACCAACCCCATACTCACTTGTTGCAACACCAACAGTAGGAGTAGTAACAACACCAAGTTCAACAACATCCTTGCCAGTCGACAATACTCCAGAAATGAACGCACTCTCAATAAGCGGGCCAGAGATACGTGTGTCACGCCCACAAGCAACAACTTTAGAATCAGTAGATGATCCCAACGCCTTCCCCAAATCAACTGCGAAATCAAGGGGTATGTCCGAGACCTTTCTCCTAATACCTGATGTTCCAAATAATCCAGTCATTTACACCTACTTCAATAACATAAGCCGTGCAAGCAATGCTTCAAGCTGAATACGCTCATTAGCACCCTCAACAAGAGTGAAATTCGCCTCACCCACCAAGTCAATAATTCTAACCTTAACATTATCATCAACATCCAGGTTAAAAGCCTCACGATTCATCGAAAGCAGAATATCCTCTCCAGACAATCCATAATTCAACATCAACTCATCCAATAATTTCCTAGCCTCAATAAACTTCGCGGACAATGCAAGACTCAAAATCTTTTTTATGTCCTCAGGCCTCGCCCGGGTAGTAATAGAGTAGATGTTATCCTCATTGACTTCGCCTATTGCAGCTGCACTCTGTAAGATGTTTATCGACTGTCTAAGATCACCTTCAGAGACATAAAGCAGAGCATCAAGACCCTTATCTGTTGACTTGACCCCCTCCTTCTTGAGGATTCCCTCAAGATGTTTCTTGATTTTTTCCGAGGGTATCTTTGTGAATCTGAATATCGCACATCTGCTCTGGAGTGGCTCTATTAGCTTACTTGAATAATTACAGCTTAAGATAAAACGACAAGTTGACGTATATCTTTCCATCGTCCTTCTCAAAGCGTTTTGCGCGTCAGAAGTCAGAGAATCAGATTCATCCAAAAAGATGATCTTAAAATCGCCTATGAGTGGCTTAGTCCTCGCAAAATCCTTGATCTTATTCCTAACAACATCAATACCCCTCTCATCACTAGCATTAAGCTCGAGAAAATCATGGGTTAGATCACCAAAAAGCTCTTTAGCAATACACATGGCAGCAGTAGTCTTACCCACCCCTGCAGGACCAGCAAATAATAAGTGAGGAAGGCTCTTAGCTGCCACATATGCAACCAACCGGTCAACCGCCGGCTCCTGACCAACTATTTCAGACAGTTTGACAGGCCGGTATTTCTCAGTCCAAGGTAATTCCATCGTAGGATAAGTATTTTATTAGAAATTAATAAAAAGTGGATGAATAATAGATTACACGAGAAATCCAGGTATTATAACAGAATTAATCAATATACTGATGAGTTTTAATTCAGATGACCAATGATAAAAACAGACTTTATAAAAAGTATATAACAATCATCCTATCATGCTTGCTGATTGGTGAAATAGTATTTCTAATCCCAATAATCACAATAACAGAGAGGGTAGGTGATGAAGTATACTGGCTTCAAAACTCATATTTCTACTATCTATTCTTCATTGAAAAAGACGTATCGAACAGGGACTGGAGGGGTATGCATTCAATAGACCAACCCCCATTAGGAAAATACATTATGGGATTCGCATTAGATCAGATAAACGAAAAGAGGGTAACAAATTATAACGGACTAACAAGATGGCAGGAAGACTACATAAATGAGAACATAATAAAGGTCAGGGAATGCCAGGAGGAAATATGTATACGATACAAGAACCTGATAAACGAGGGAAAGAGAAGGGGAGCAATCCCTAAGATCACGCTAAAAGATATTTATGTGGGAAGGCTCGTATCCTATTCATTCACAATACTAACCCTCCTTGCCATTATCCTACTATGTAATAAAGTGTTTGATAGTAGTCTGACAGGAATAATCGCTTCACTAGTCTTCCTAAACAACCTCCTTACAATACCCACAATCATCCACGCATATGTAGATCCAATATGCTATTTTTTCATGATTATGTCAGTCTACACGATGATACAGTTATATAAGAAAATCGAGTCTGAGAACTACAGAAAAACCGTGGAATATTCAATTACTACCGGGGTTCTAACTTCACTTGCAATCAGTACGAAATTCGTTTCAATAAGCATGATAGCCACACTCGGAGTAATATATTCCATAGGTTTTATCCTTGCCCTCAGTAGAAAACGGATAAAAACAATTAAAATAATATTCATCTCACTGATAATACTTTCTATAACAGGGATATTCACGTTCATAATCCTTAATCCATTCCTATACCAAAACCCGATTAAAAACTCCATGACAATAATCCAACACCGTCAATTAGTGATGGACATCCAGACATATGCACATAACATAAAAAAACCAACAATAACCGAAAGGATGCATACCGCATATATGAAGGGAATCCTACTAGACTCATCAAAACACAATAACTACTTGATGATAGTAATAAGTGGATTATTCCTCATTGGATTATCAAAACTAATAAACAAAACAATAATAGAACTAAAGAAAGTCGCCTTGGGCCCCTATTCAATAATCATGATATGGATGCTGTCAACATACATAATACACGGCAACTTTGTGCATATAGAATGGAACAGATATTTCATGGGAATGGCACTTGCCACAAGCATGATAATAGCGTTAAGCATCCAAGAAATATCATCAAGATGTTTTACTGAAAATGGATAAACAAGAGAATAATCACGTGAAAAAGATGTTAAACAGGTCTATCACAGATTATCTTGCCATCATAATCACAGTCTTTTTAATCCTTGAACTAGTACTAATCATACCCTCACTCTGGACGAACAGAAAGATAATAGATGAAGGATACTGGCTACACAGCTCATACTTCTACTATCTCTTCTTCATAAAAAAGGATATGGATCACAGAGACTGGTATAGCATGTATTCCATAGACCATCCACCACTAGGCAAATACATCATGGGATTCACGCTAGACATGATAAATAACAAACGGATTGAAAACTATGATGGCCTGGCGAAATGGTTCGAACGATATAAATGCAAATCCAATCTATGCGATTATTTCCGAAAAAGAATAGATGAATACAAGCCAATAGGAAACATGCCAGAAATAACAATAGAGGACTTGTTTGTCGGAAGAATGGTATCATATACATTCACCGCATCAATACTGATTATCTTAGTAATTCTGGCCTCAATAACCTTCGATAAAAAGGCGGTTGGAGTGATAGCAGCCATGATATTCATAAACAACAAGGTAACATCGCCAATATTCCTGCATGCCTACATGGATACTGCACCATATTTCTTCGTGCTAATAACAATAGTCTTCATAATCAAGACCCTGGAGAATATTAGAACCAATGATAATAGAAAAATAGTCATATATTCCATCTTCACAGGCATATTTGCCGTGCTTGGCCTAAGCACAAAGTTCTCTGCAAGCTATGTGATAATCACAATCATTATCATATACTTTACCAGCAGCCTATTGGCATTGAGAAATAAGCAGAAGGCAAATGTAAAAATGTTCTTAAAATCAGCGTTTATCACCTCTATCATCGGGATAATCCTGTTTATAAGCCTTAATCCACTCCTATACAAAGATCCGATAGGAGGGATAAAACAGATGATCGAACATCGTCAGAGCGTAATATTCATCCAAAACCATTTCCTTGATGAACGAGTATCAGGCCTATATGAAAAAATCAGGATAATCTATTTGAAAGGCATACTACTAGACAGTAAAACAGGGTTTGGATTATTATCCATTACTCTAACAATATTATTCTTCCATGGATTATCAAACCTTTTGAAAAACATGAAGAAAGAAATAATAAAAGGCTATCTTGGCCAGTACTCAATAGTGACTATCTGGTTGGCAACATCATATATCTTCATAGGATACTTCGTCCACATGTCATGGAATAGATACTTCATAGGGATGGCATTGTCAACCAGCATAATAATATCCTATGCCATCATCAAGATACTCTCGGATTTAGAGGCAAATATCCTTGAGAGAATAGCGGATGATAAAACATGAGTAATAAAAAAAACTTCTACAAATCGATACCTAGTCCAAGAATCCAGGATTATGCCATTCCAATACTAGTTATCTTTCTTATATGCGAACTAATCATTATCTTCCCCTCCAATCCGCCGGAAATCATTATGGTTGATGAAATGTACTGGCTCCAAAGCTCATACTACTACCACCTATACTTCATTGAAAACGACTTTACAAACAAAGACTGGAAAGACCAGACCGCGATCGACCAACCTCCATTTGGAAAATACTTGTATGGATTCGTACTAGACCTAGTCAATAATAAGAGAGTAACAAACAACCAGGGATTATACGAATGGTTCAGGATAGACATGGAAAGATGCAAAGTGAGAAATCCAACCGACGTGAAAAAATGCGAATACTTCCTAAAGGAAGAACAATACGAGAAAGAATTAAGTATTAATAATATCGATGGTAAAGACGTGCATCTTGGAAGAATAATAACATTCACATTTCTAGCAGGGATAATCATCGCATTAAATGCAATATCCCTGTTTTTCCTAAAGAACAAGCCAATAGGAGTGATTGCAAGCCTGTTTTTCATAAACAACACGGTAACATTAAAGACTATCATACCGACAACCGTTGACACCTTCTGCTATTTCATATCCACTATGACGATAATAACGCTTATCATACTCCTTCAAAACATGGAAAAAAACAATCAAAAAAAGATAATAACCAAATCTATTGCATTAGGATTACTGCTCTCCATCGCATTAAGCACAAAACTAGTAACAGCATATAACGCAGTGACAATAACACTAGTATACCTCATTATCATCATCCTAAAGATATATGACAAGAAAAATCCGATGAAACAACTAGTATCATTATCCATAGTAATACTAACCAGCATCACCCTCTTTATCGCATTAAACCCGGCATTACATACAGACACGTTTGAAACCATACAAAAAACGATAATACTCAGGCAAGAAGCCATAGAATTCCATGCAAACTTCGTCCCAAACACGATACGAAACCCCAGCCAGAGAATTGACGCAATAATCTCCAAAGGAATACTACTTGACACAACAAAAGAAAACATCATCCTCCTACTATTCATCCTCATATCACTTCTATACGGAGTACGAAGACTCCTTAAAAACACGCAAGAAGAGATAAGCCACCGGAATATCGGACCCTACACGATAATTCTCCTATGGTCAATATCCGCATATACTGTGAACGGATACTTTGTACCCGTTGCCTTCGCGAGATATTTCATGGGAATGGTCTTATGCACAAGCATAATACTTGCAATAGGCCTCAATGATATAGCCTTAAAAATCCACGAGAAAAAGAATCCCAGCCCCTGAGTCTATTTATTAAGTGACGACCCCAAAATTATTTTTCACAATGAATATAAAGCCTGTCGGAGACTATAAACCCGAGTATATAGAGGAGAATATTCTCAAGTATTGGAAAAAAGAGAGCATAATGGAGGAAACCCTGAAAGAACATAAAGACCGTAAGCTATTCTCCTTTCTCGAAGGGCCGCCCACTGCAAACGCGCCCCCAGCACTCCACCACGTAGAGGTTAGAGTCTTCAAAGATCTCGTGAACAGATACTACTATATGAAAGGCTATAATGTCCCTAGAAAGGCAGGATGGGACTGTCATGGCCTACCAGTCGAAGTACAGGTTGAAAAAGAATTGAAACTATCCACAAAAAAAGAAGTCATAGAATATGGGTTGGATAAATTCAATGAAAAATGCAGGGAAAGCGTATTCAGCCATATCAAAGAATGGGACGAACTGACAAGGAGGATGGCATACTGGATAGACCTTAATAATCCATACATCACTATGGACAATGATTATATTGAAAGCGTCTGGTGGTCTCTAAAGAAAATATGGGAAAAAGACTTACTTTATGAAGGATACAGGGTCGTACCATATTGTGCAAGATGCGGTACACCCCTTTCAAGCCATGAAGTCGCCCAGGGATACAAGAATATAAAGGAGACCACAGTGATAGTGGCATTCAGGGCTGTGGACAAGGATTATAGCTTCCTTGCCTGGACAACCACGCCATGGACACTCTTATCAAACCTTGCCCTAGCAGTTAATCCAGACATAAAATACGTTGTGATAAAATACAGGGGAGAAAAATACCTCCTTGCAAAAAACATAGCTGAGATAAGATTTAAAGACGCTGAAGTCATCGAAGAAATCCTTGGAAAAGACCTTCTGGGACAGGAGTATCATCCATTATTCAACCATTTCAAAGGAAAACTTGAAAAACCATCGTGGATGATCATACCCGGTGACTTTGTTACAACCGATGAGGGGACTGGAATAGTCCATATCGCCCCCGCATTCGGAGAAGACGACTATAACGTTGGAGTTGTGAACGACCTACCACTTGTCAATCCTATAGGAGAGGACGGATGCTTCACAGACCAAGTGCCAGAACTTGCAGGAATGTTCGCAAAAGACGCGGATGAAAAGATAATACAGCTGCTAGATGATATGGGATATCTAATAACAAAATACCAGTATGAACACGACTATCCATATTGCTGGCGATGCAATACACCACTATTATACTATGCCATGAAATCATGGTTCGTCAAAGTCTCGTCAATAAATGAAAAACTGTTAAAAAACAATGAGAAGATAGCATGGTATCCAGAACATATCAAAGAAGGAAGATTCGGAAACTGGTTGGAAAATGCGAGAGACTGGGGATTATCAAGAAACAGGTTCTGGGGAACACCCCTACCCATCTGGAAATGCGAAGAATGCGACAAACATGAAGTAATCGGAAGTAGAGACGAACTCATAGAAAAAGCCGAGGAGAATATAGATGAGACTATAGACCTGCACCGCCCATACGTCGATAAGATACATATCAAATGCAAGTGCGGGAAAAAAATGAGGAGGGTAGAATACGTGATAGACTGCTGGTATGATTCCGGGGCAGGATCATTCGCACAATTCCACCACCCATTCGAAAACAAGGAACAATTCACAGAAAACATGCCATACGACTTCATATCAGAGGCTACTGACCAGACACGAGGATGGTTCTACACACTCCTAGTCCTATCAACAATCCTATTTGACAAACCAGCATATAAAAACTGTGTTGTAGGCGGGCTCCTACTTGACGATAACGGCGAGAAGATGAGCAAGAGCAACAAGAATATAATCGATCCCTGGGAGCTATTTAACAAGGTTGGGGCAGACGCAGTCAGACTCCAAATGTGCTCACAAGCACCATGGAATGCAAGAAGATTCGGGATAGACAGTCTGAACGAGACTGTCGTCCCATTATTAAGAACCCTATGGAACTGCTATCACTTCACAGTAAGATACATGATGCTCGACAACTTCGATGCAAGAAACGAAAAAATAGATGAAAACGAATTACAGATAGAGGATAAATGGATTCTAGACGTAGCAGACCTTGTCGTCGGAGAAGTATCAAAACAATTAGATGCAAACAACTTCCATGTAGCACTCACAACAATAAACAACTTCATCGTAGAAGACCTATCAAGATGGTATATAAAACTAATACGAGACCGATTATGGCTAGAAGACACAGACGGAGTCATTAATCCATCAAAGAAGGCAGCATACATGACTCTAAACAAAGCCTTCGAAAAAACATGCCTCATAATGTCTCCGCTCGCACCATTCATAACCGAAGAAATATACCAGAACATAATAAAAACCAGTGAAAAAAGCATACACCACATGCCATGGCCGAAACCAGGACACATTGACTCCAAGCTTATAGCTCAGATGAGCATAGCAAGAAAAATGGTTGAGGCAGGAGCAAACTGCCGACAACAAGCCAAGATAAAACTACGATACCCCATAGAAAAAGTAACAATAATAGGGGATAAAACAGTGGCTGAATCAACCGAAACACTAAAAGAAGTGATAATAAAACAGTTAAACACAAAAACCATAGAATATGTTAAAGAAGTAAAAGAGATAGAATACATCGCAAATCCAGACTACAGTTTCATAGGCCCCAAATATGGAAAAGAAGCAGATAATGTGGCAAAAGCAATAAAAGAAAACCCAATAGAAGCGAAAAAAGCATATGAAACACGTAAAACAGTAAAGATAAGAGATTATGAAGTGGAGCCAGAAATGGTTTTAAGCGTATCAATAAACGTGCCAGAAGAATACGAGGCCACAGAATTCACGCAAGGAGACATTACAGGCATAATATTCATTGAAAAAGCAAGGAGTAAAAGCCTGATGAACGAGGCATTAGCTAGAGACCTGATCAGAAACGTCCAGAAACTAAGAAAAGAAAACGACCTGGAAGAAATGCAGAAGATAAGGATAACCGCTTTAAACAACCCTGAAATGGAGGATATGATAGCGGAATTCGAGGATTTAATACTATCAGAGACCAGATCCGAAAAAATCGACTTAAAAACAGGATTAAAGGCTTCAAACAGCTTAAAATTCGAGGGAACCGAGATATTCGTAGAAATCTCTTTTTAAATCAATACATACTATATAATATCCCAATAATTTTCGAGGGAAAAAATAAGATGAAAGGCTCACATGGATATAGACGAGGAACAAGGAACCT
>CAYREE010000004.1:0-21132 GCA_964423225.1 uncultured archaeon
ACAATCAGTCAAGAAGAATCAAAAGACGAGGGCCACGAAAACATAATCTTGAAGATTAGATCGTCAGAAAAACAGTTAATAGGAGAGCCAACCTCCCTAAAAGTAGAGGTAATAAACCATGGAAGACAAGAGGTCACAAAAGTCCGATTCATTGGAACTCAAAAAGACGGTTTAGAAATAGGAGAGAAACCTGACTCGATTGAAAGACTCGATCCCGGAGAAAGAAAGGAATTCGAATATCAGATAAAACCATTAAAGAAGGGGAAGACCTCGTTAAAACCATTAGAAATGTTTTACAAGGACGTCCATGGGAACGGATTCTTCAAAAGTAGCAATGAGATCGAATTAAACGTCATTGATGAAGAAGAGGAAAAAGACGATAAGCTCATGATACAAATCGAAAGCGGAAAAACATATCTATTAGAAGATCCAAACCGAGAGAGATCGATTAAAGTACTCAATGAAATGATGGAAGAAGGATACTCCGGATTATATTTCACAAGGACTAATCCAGACCAAATCAAAGAAGAATACAAGCTGATAGGCGTAAAATATGCATGGATCACTGATGTGAAAGGAGAATCGAAATTCAATACCACAACAAGCCCTCAAGAGATATCCATCCTTATATCAGATTTCCTGAGCACTAATGAAAAAACAATAATTCTAATAGAAGGCCTTGAATATCTGATAAATATAACAGAATTCAATGTGATACTCAAATTCGTACAGTTCATCCGCGATAAAATAAGCACAAGAAACTCGATCCTACTGATATTGATAGATTCAGAGTCACTTGATCCCAAACAACAATCCAGACTAGAACACGAGTGTATTTTATACGGAAAATAAATAAGTAAACCAATACCATGGTCGAAAGAGACAAGGATGTTTACCAACAATTCAGGCAGCTTCACGACGAAGTACATAAGACAGTAATCGGAAACGATGATGTGATACAGGGAATAATAATCGCTATATTCTGCGGAGGACATATCCTCCTTGAAAGCGTGCCAGGTATGGGAAAAACAGTCCTAACAAAAACCATATCCAAGACAATGGACATGGAATTCAGGAGGGTTCAATGCACACCAGACCTAACATCCAGCGAGATAATGGGAAAAATACGATACGACGAGTCAACAAAGGAAAACAAACTAGATAGAGGCCCAATATTCACAAACCTACTCTTAGTCGACGAGATAAACCGTGCACAACCATTAACACAATCCGCATTACTAGAGGCTATGGCTGAAGGAGAAGTAACACTTGGAGGGACTACTCACACATTAAACCAGCCATTCACAGTACTTGCAACCCAAAACCCAGTTGAACAGGCAGGAACCTTCCCACTACCAGAAGCACAAAAAGACAGATTCCTCTTCAAAGTAGTCATGCAATACCTAAGCCTAGAGGAAGAAGTCGCAATAATTAAAACAAAAGATAAGAAAGATCTGATAAATAAAATATTCAATCCTCCTGAAATCCTGATAATACGGGATGAAATAGAAAATAATGTGACAATATCAGACACAATACTAGAATATGCAATAAAAATCGTTGAAGGATCAAGAGCAAGAAGAGAAGTAGATATTGGCGCAAGTCCCAGAGCATCAGTCGCATTCTCACAGACCTCAAAGACAAAAGCATTCCTAGAGGGACGTGACTTCGTCACTGTAGACGATATCAAAACACTAGCATTCCCGATATTACGACATAGAATCATATTAAACCCAGACTCAAAGGAATTCGGCATAACACCAGACGACATAATAGCAAAAGTATTGGAACACGTTGAACCCCCAGTAGATTAAAAATAAAAAAAAATAATTGTAAAATGCTCATTAGAAAGAACATACTAACATATCTTGTACTATTGATCCTTGTAGCCTGTGCGTCCGCCAAAGAACCTTTTGAAGTAAATCCTGATGAAACCTATGGAAAATACGAACTCCATAAAGGCTATACGATAATCCGAGGAGAAAGATATGGAGTCAGGCCAACAGGACAAGACAATATGGAATTCAAATGGATGTATACTCCAGCTTCAAATATTGGAGCAGTCCAAGTCGGTGACTTGAATAATGATGAACATCCAGAAGTTCTTGTTGGACTAGATACAGGCCATATAATAGTCCTTGACTACACAGGACATTATTTGAAACAGTTTTATATTGGAAATTCATCTGAAATAGGCAAGATTTATTCTATTGCAGTATCAGATATTGACAATGATGGCAATGCTAATATCATTGTGGGATTAGGTGGGGCCAGGAAAGTATTTACTTATAGCAAGACAGGCTATGAAACAAGTTATGAAGGTGCAGGATCTATCGAAATGAGTGAAAATGTATTGTATAAGGTAATCAGAAATTTTGGTGGAATCTTCGCCCTGGATAACAAAGGAAGACAACTATGGAATTACACTCAACCAGACAGTATAAACATTGTGAAGACAAGAAAAATACCTGGATCCGATGAAGACATAATTTACGCAGGCATGGGAGAAAGGACTATATTCACGTATAACAGATTTGGAGATTATACAGTGAGAAAAAGAGAGTGTTATGATATCGATGTAGTTAATGAAACAACTTACCATGACGAAGAACATTGCACTTGTGAGAACTGTGAATGGTATCCCGATCCATCAGATCCCGAGGGAGGTGAATGCTTAGACACATATAGTTATGAAAGATGTTCTTGGACAGAAGTGACATTACAGGGATGGAATCTTGTAGACGAGCCAATATTCAATGGAACACTACTTGTTTTTGACAATAAAGGAGAATTAAAAGCATCTAAGGAAGTACTAGGATATGATGAAAACGGAAATCTATTACGGGATTATGACTATAATGTCAGAGACATAGAATTCGGGGATATAACAGACGCGAAAGATGAGGACATAATTATAGCATCCGACATTGGAACATTATATGCGATAAACCAGGACAATATTAGCGGGATAACCACAGTCCCCGTCTTCTGGCAGATAAATATAAGCGGAGCGGCTAAGGCAATAGCAACCGGCGACCTGGATGAAGACCGGTCAACAGACATAATCGCGGGCAATAACAACGGAGAAGTATTTCGATTTAACAAGGATGGGGCGGTAATCTGGATGCAGAAGGTCAAGGATGTAATAACAGACATAAAGATAGAAGACCTCGAAGACGACGGGATAACAGATATAATCGTATCCTCCAGGGATAAGAAGATGTATGTCATGGATCCGGGAGGAGTAATAGTATGGAAACAATCAGTGGAAGAAGACTTATACGAAACCATAATCACAGATTTTGAACGGAATACTCTAAAGGATTTAATATCAGTTTCAACAAAAAACATCACCTGCTATGAACTATCAGAATTCTTCGTGATGAGAAAACGTGGCACAACATTATATGAAAAAGCATATAACCAAGTCCAGATAGGAGACTATACAACAGCCATGATCTATGTGCAAAAAGCAAAAGATATTTTCGAAAAGATTAAAGACCAAGACAATATTGGAAGAACAATTATCCTTATTGAAAAGATTAATGAAGAGTTTATCCTGTATAAAAAACATGAAGCAGAACAATACTATCAAGAAGCATTAAGCTATTATTCAATAAATGATTTGGAAGAAGCAATGAAGAACGCTGAAAGAGCTAAAAAACTATACACAGATATAGAAGATGAAAAAGGTATTGAATCCATGGATAATTTCATCGAACAGATAAGAAAAGAAAAAGTAATAAGGAAAAAAATGGAGGCAGACGGATTATATACGAAAGCATTAAGCTTTAAAACCCTTAGAAATTATTCACAAGCAATCGAATATGCAAAGAAGGCAAGAGACATATACGAAAAAATAAAATACTTCAATGGAACAATAAAAAGCGACGAACTAGTGATCGATATCGGAGACATGCACTACAGGAATGCGGATAGATATTTCAGGGCAAAAGATTATAAACACGCACTATATATGTCAAATGAGGCTCTAACATATTATAATATAGTAGAGGACAATACATCAATTTATAAGGTAACATTGTTAATCGAACGGATAAACAACGAATCAAATCGGCCAAGAACAAGGGAGTATAACCTTGATTATACAATGATGCTGGGGATTGCCATAGTAATCCTAATAATAGCTCTTGTTATCCTACGTAAAAGATCATCTGGAAAATCCAAGGTCATATCTGAAACACCTGGAGATATGGATCCATTAAGAGAATTGGAAAAACTCGAGGCCATACCAGATGAAAAAAAGTACTGAAAGCCTAGCCATAGGAATAATTGCTTTGACTATACTAAGCCTCTTTTTCACGGGAATACAAACTCAAGAAGGGCTGATAATAATGATGCTAGCCCTAGTTGCCATTATCATAACCTTAAATCGAACATTATTAGGCAAAACCTCACGATTTCTAGAAAGTTGGGAGGGAAGTGACAAGAGTAGATTAGAATATGATGTAGATAAAAGGATTAGAAATTCGTTATTGCAGAAAGAGATCGGAAAAAAAGAAAAAAAAATTATAATATATCATATACTTTCCATTCTGGAAGAATTCAAGACTGTTGATGTCACCATAATATACTCAGATCTTAATATCGAAATTTTCACATTAAACAAGATAATAGAGTTATTACAAGCGAAAAAAGTGATTGATTCAACATATCCTCCGATGACTAGCCTGCCGATAATAACTGAAAAAGACAATAAGAAAAGCAGGAAGCTTAGAAAACAGATAATAGAAACAACAATAGATATTCCCATAGGCTACAAGCTAAAAAAGAAAAAATTCATCTTAGAAATGGATGAATACTTAGGAAGTGGAAAACAAGATAAATAATAGACTAGAGATATAACCAATCAAATGTCCCTTTAAGAACAGTGGAAAAAATAGTGATCAATACACCTGCAATAAAAACCCCACTCATAACAGAGAATACAGCACGCTTATCCTTAATACCAAAAATATGAGCGGCAAGCGAACCAGTATATGCGCCAGTACCAGGAAGCGGAACACCAACAAATATCGCCAATCCAATCATACCATATTTCTCCACATAAGGCTTAGCCTTCTTATGAGTCCGTTTAATCACCTTATCCATCAATGGAAAACGCTCGACAAGATGGAAAAACCATTCTAAAAACAAGAATAATGGATAGACAATCACCATATTCGCGGATGTAGCCAGTAAAAACACAATGATAGGATCCAAACCCATGAGTATGCCATAGGGTATCGCTCCCCTCAGTTCAATCCAAGGCAACACGGCAAGAAAGATAACCGTCACATACTCTATCATCAAATCACTCCTTATTTTTAGGCGTAGTAGAAAATAAATGAACAAGATGATTTTCTCGTTTAAAAAACGAATCCTTAATCTGATACCGTTAATGATAGCGGTAATGACATGCTATCCAATAATACTTGTTTCTGCAGGAAGCGGCCCAGATCTATCCCTAGACATGGGAGAGGATGGGATAATAGACTGGTCAAGCAACCATGACTCCACATGGCCAAAACGCACGAATAATCTGGCGGTTATTGCAGATGACATAATATACAAAGACTGCTCTTGCAGTGGATGTATAAAGAGTACACTCGCTAACCACTGTACAATACCAGTCAAATTTAACTCAAAATACAATGGGAATCTCACGATAAACGATCTAAGGGTCTTATCATATCATGCATTTGTACTAGCAAACGTGTCATATGCAGATAGCCACAGATATTCCAAGGGTGCCTGCTGGGATATTCAAGATCCAGAAAAGACAGAAATATATAAAATCCCTGAAAATTCAAATTGCATAGTAACAAGCCAGTCGTTCACATCAGCAATGCACATCTACCCTGACACAAATGACGCGATCGATGATGCAGTATGGAGATTATTAAATCAAACCCTAGACCAGGATGAAGACTGGATAGTAGATATGGCAATAAATGAGAATATGAGTATCCAGACCCATAGTATCCTGGGAGTCCAGAGTCTTTGGGGCCCGTCAGAGATGAGGCTGATCGTATGGATTTGAATAACCGAGGATATATCTACACCCTATTGACGGTTAGCACAGTCCTAATAATCCTGTCACTAATCCAATTCTATTTTCATTTCGAGGAAAATCCTGTAGAAAACGCAATAAATAGGATGACTATAGATGAACTGCATTTTTTCGTTGAATCAATAAAAAAAGATGCTGATAGGGGTGTGACAATTGCAGGACAAAGAGCAGCAACATATCTTGTAAACCATGTAATTGAGAAGAACAAGAGCTTTGCAACATATGAAATGAACAACTGCACAGAATTCAACTATTATATGGAAGGATCGCAGGCCGCATTAGCCGAGCTAATGTATTGTGGGACATTATATGGGCTTAAGAGTGGACCGGCAAGATATATGAGAAATAATACGTTAATGGACTGGGTGGAACGCATACAGAATAAGTCTATTCAGATGACGTATCGGTCTACCATAAAATTTAAGGATCTTACGATAGCATTATATGATCCATGGCATCTTATCGTGTTGACAAAATGGGACCTTATTGTCATGGAAAAAACCAATATCACAAAATATGTTGGAAGGAACATACCAGTACTATCAATAATACCTATTACATCACTTGAAGATCCAGCATACCATCTACATGGTGGTAATCCTTCAACAATAAGACAGATCAAGAAATGCCCTGTTTTTGACGAAGCTGATGCAATACTTATCGACAATATTATCGAGTCAGGATGCTATATCGGCAAGAATAAAACCCATCAGGCCCCATCCTTCCTGGATAGACTAGAAGGAAGGAAGACTATAAGCTCCAAGTATCTAGATCAAAGCATGGAGATAACAGACATGTTAGGAATTGGTCTTTGGGGGATTGGATTAGAAAGCCTTTTAAACCTGGATTATCTAAGCAAGATGAATACGACAGTCCGATACAACAATACACAAGTCGACTATCTTTATTACCAAGACATCTACTCAAACTGCAGGGTAAAGGATATGAACAACCAATTATTCAGGATCGATATTCAACACGCATTTGAATACGGGCTGGCTGGATTAGAATGTGACCTGATACTCTCAAATAAAAGTGGAATGGATGACTTCAGTCCAGCTTCAATGACAGTGCCAATCGATTCAACCCTACAATGGTTCAATCCAGATGAATATTCTCACAAGCTAATAATAAATCCTGATGTCTGGAGTGGGGAAAAAGACTTGCCGGCTACAAGCACATTAGCATGGGACTTCAATGAAGCTGCATTATATAGAGTAGTATGCATCACAGATGAACATGGATTAGTTGAGAACAAGATATCCGTAATTGATAATTAATATAAAAGGCTAATAGATAACAGCTAATAAAAAGATGGACGACGATAATCAATCACTTGAGAGTAAGAAGACTGCGATATTAAACTACATAAATTCTGCTGGAAAAGTACCGATATCTAAGGTTGGGGAAAACCTAGGCATAGACTTGACGATAATAAGCCAGATTGCAGAAGAACTGAGAAATGAAAAAAAGATAAAGATAGATGCCCATTATCTCAAGGAACCAGAACTAGAATCAGTGGCATTCGATGATACTAAAAAAACCCTTGAAACAACTGAAAAAGTTGAGATGCCAACACACACACCTAAAGTCCCAAGAACAAGGGAGAAACCCGCTGAGATAGAGGAGCGCGAAAAAGCAGATGTAGAAACGTATAATCTAGTCTCAGATGACGTTACATTTACGGTAAATATCACTGATACAGGAGATTTCGTACCACATTATATGGTATCAATGCCCCACATCGACTTTGTGACACGAGCATTATTAGACGAGACGAAAAGAGCCCTGATAGGAGAGATACAGATAGAAACCCGAGACGTCTTCGACCACATGAAATTCCAAAAACTAAGGCAAAAATTCTTTAATAAAGCAAAGGAAAAACTCAAAAGCGTCTTAAAAAAATCATCACCAGCATATATCTCAACCCTAAGCAAAATATTAGTAAACGAGATGATTGGTCTTGGAGACCTAGAATACCTGCTATTAGACGACTTTCTAGAAGAGATCGTTGTAAACAGCAGCAAAGATGTTGTATGGATATATCATAAGAAACACGGATGGTTGAAAAGCAACATCATACTACCCACAGAAGACCTTATCATGAATTATAGCTCAAGGGTCGCAAGAGAAGTAGGAAGAGAGATAACCCATTTAAAACCATT
Source organism: uncultured archaeon (assembly GCA_964423225.1). Lineage (GTDB taxonomy): Archaea > Altiarchaeota > Altiarchaeia > IMC4 > SCGC-AAA252-I15 > CAYREE01. The sequence goes on from CAYREE010000004.1 coordinate 8,239, forward strand.
ATTAGACGCTCACCTAGTTAGTGGAGACAGGGTAAACGCGACACTACACCCAATATCTACGGGAGGCAATACAATAACCATTCGAAGGTTCTCACGAATCCCATGGACAATCGTCCACCTTATAGAGCCAAAAGTAAAGACCCTAACAGCTGAAATCGCGGCTTTTCTCTGGCTAGCAGTTGAATACGAGATGAGTATGCTTATAGCCGGTGGAACAGCATCAGGAAAAACAACAATCCTCAATGCATTAATGCCATTCATGCCAGCAAACCAAAGGATAATATCAATAGAAGACACTAGAGAGATAAACCTGCCAAACTTCCTACAATGGGTGCCAATGGCAACAAGACCACCCAACCCAGAGGGCGAGGGAGGTGTTGAAATGCTTGACTTATTGAAAAACTCTCTAAGAATGCGGCCTGACAGAGTGATAGTCGGAGAAGTCAGGGCCGCCAAAGAGACTGAAGTCCTATTTGAGGCTATGCATACAGGTCATAGTGTTTATAGCACATTTCACGCGGAGAGAGCGCAAGAGGTTGTCGACAGGATAACAAGCCCTCCAATGAATATTCCGACTTCAGTGATGAAATCATTACACTTAATAGTACTTCAATATAGGAACAGGAGGACGCGGGTTAGACGAACGCTTGAAATCGCAGAGGTTGTAAAGGATGACAGTGATCGTCCTTCACTAAACATATTATACAAATGGAATCCAAAGACAGACAATGCAGAAAGAGCAAATCCCAGCAGGAGGATTTATCAAGAGCTTGAAATGTTCACTGGAATGGATAGGCAGATGATTGAAGATGATCTGGCAGGTAAGCAGAAAGTCCTCAAATGGATGATTGATCAAGGATTACGAGACGTTAATGACGTTGGCAGGATAATAACGGAATATTACTTGGATAAAGAAGCGGTATTGGATGTCGTAGAAAGTAATAAGAGTTTGAGCTTTGAGAGCTGAGAATGACTTCTTTCTTAGAGTCGCGGATGTTGCAGAAGATGGCAGAGCCATTGCTTGACGTAGGTAGACGTCTTGAACCACTGTTCCCAAAAATGGAATGGGATCTTAGAAAAGCAGGTTATGGAATCGAGGCGAAACAATACATCTCAATCGTCATATATCTAACCATCACCACACTTGTCATCACATCTTGTATCCTAATACTGCCATTCCTGATTAGACAGGGTTTAACATCCGCAGTCCCATCAATAGTCTTCACAGTCATAATCACGGCTTTAGCCTTCCTTTACTTGTTATTCATCCCTAAAGCAAAGATCAGGCAAAGAGCCAGCCGTATAGACAAAGACCTAGAATATATGCTAAAAGACATCCAGATACAATTATCTGCAGGCGTGCCATTATTTGACACTCTAGTAAATATCGCTAGAGGAATGTATGGAGAATGTTCAGAGATCTCAAATGGAATAATAAAAGAAGTAGAACAGGGTAAGTCCATTACAGACGTATTAGACAATGTCGGGATGTGGTCTCCATCTGAATATCTAAGGAAAACATTATGGCAGATAGTAAACGCGATCAAATCAGGATCGGATGTAGTAGACGCCTTGGACGCGATTGCAAACGATATCAGGATGGACAAAGAGAACAAGATAAAAGCCTATGGAAAAGAATTGAACCTATGGGGTCTGATATACATGATGGTCGGGATAATCATACCCTCGATGGGAGTGACACTACTTGTCATACTATCAAGTTTTCTGGGCGGAACAATAATAAACCAACAGTTATTCATCATAATACTACTTGGCATAATCTTCTTCCATATATTATTTATCTCATTCGTAAAATCAAAGAGGCCGAACATATAAGATGGCTTTAAAAGGCATAAAAGGTGAGAGGAGTCTTGAGGTCCTAGAGTTCCTTGTAACCCCGATTAAAACACTTGTAACCTCGATTATTGAACTTGTTTTATGGGCGGTTAGAATAGTCCTAATAGCCTTCGTATTATTCCTAAAGATTCTTGGACGGACTGTCAGGATAATCATGCTGTATATACCGCATATTATCGGCAGGATGATGCCTAAAAAGACGGTTACAACATTGAGCAATTATCTGACTTATGCAGGTGTTGAGATGACTCCTGAAGAAGTGATTAGTATAACACTAGTTTATAGCATAGTTGTCACAATTGTGTCATATCTAGTAGCCATCGTATTTAATGCTGAAGCATTCGTCATATGGGCCGTAGTTTTCATCACATTCATCAGCATCTGGTCATTACCTTATGTTGCATTAAGCCTTTTGATAAACCGTCGGGCAGAAAGTGTTGAAGAGGTCTTGCCAGACCTATTAAGCATAGTGGCTCAGAACATAATGGCTGGTATGACCTCATATAATGCGTTATGGGATGCGGCAAGGCCTGAGTTTGGTCCGCTTGCAGATGAAATACAAGGTGTTGCCCGTTCTACACTTACAGGAGTTCCTCTTACAGATGCTCTTTTGAGTATGACAAACCATGTGAAATCAGATAAACTTTCAAGGGCTATTAGATTGGTTATTCAAGGAATGAAATCAGGAGGTGATCTGTCTGAAGTACTGCAGGGCATCTCAAAAGACATGCGTCGAGAATATAATCTAAAAAAACAGATGGCAGCCGAAACAAGTGCCCACGCCATTTTCATCATATTTGCAATATTTATGGGTGCTCCACTACTTTTTTCTGTCTCACACCAATTCATCACGATTTTCTCCACTTTATTGGATAGGTTAAATGTTGATGAGATGGCAGATGTCGCTCCCCAAACATTTATTTCAATAAGGAATCTTTCGGTTACGCCAGAATTCTTCCAACTATACTGTATAGCAATATTGTTTGTGTCTGGTTTTTTCGGAGCATTCCTACTAGGCCTTCTTAGGACAGGAAAGCCAGTTTCAGGTCTTCCATCAATACCAATTATGACCTTGGGGCCCATTGGCGTGTATTTGCTGTTTAAAATGATCTTGAACTCATTCTTCTCAAGCCTGTTTGTCATGTAGAATATTTTATTATCATATCGCTGATATCTTCAACGTTTTTATCCGTGAAAACTTTACCTGGTTTTTTAGAAGATATATAAGAGGCTAACTTATCTACCGATACTACTGGAACTGTATTTCTCACTAGTTTTAACGTCGCTTGTTCATTTGTGAATACAATGATTGAATGAATCCAAATGTGTGGTGCACCCTCAGGGAAGATCTCGTATTGCTTGTCAAGTATCAGATCCTTTAATACTTTAGCATTCCTTTTCACTTGCCTGCTTGGACTACCTATCTCCAATGAATATTCTCCACCACGCCGGCCAATCTTCTTTCTCTTCCATGTGTCGCCGATACAGGATATTTCTCCACCATGATTCTTTGTCTCGACCACGAAAATACCGTTTTTACCCATGATTATATGGTCTGTGTCTCCCCGGTTAGGCGGAACCACGATATCACTAATTATAGCATAGTCATCAGATAGTTTTTTTAAAGCTTCTAAAACCCGTTTTTCACCGATCGAGCCTCCTAGCCACAATAAATATTTTTTGTATGAATATATTCCAAGGATATATGACAAGGGTATCATTATCAAGCCAACTGAAGCATAGGGATATGAATTCATTATAAAGAGCATGAACGATAATAGTAGAAGACTAATGAATATGATCACACGGCTTCTTGTAAGCTGGATATTCCTCCATATATAGAGTGATTTAACCCTCCTTTTAATTATTTTGGCCATTTGTACAATTATGATATTTATTAACCATTGTGAACAATAATTTTTTAATCCGGTGGGCAGGCTGATTCTATAAAATAATATTGTGAAATTGAGGTGAAAAACATGAATGGAAACAAAGGTCAAGGCGCTATGGAGTACCTTATGACCTACGGCTGGGCAATCCTTGTAGTAATGATAGTCGGAATAGTCATGTGGCAGCTTGGAATCTTCAACATGGGCTCCACAAGCATAACAGCAACCGGCTTCAGCAAGATAAAACCCCAGCTAGCAGGATCTGGAATGAAGGCTGACGGAACATTTACCGGAGTCTTCACGAATGGAGTTGGAACCGGCATTACAGTAATAACTGCTGGTGCCGAGGACACGATTGCAAACGAGTCTATGACTGGCCTACAATGCGAGCTTGCAGTAGATCCGGCAACAGCCACATCAATTGCAGCAGGAGACAACTTCGTATTGACAGGTAGCAGCTGTGCTTTAGGAAATGCTGGAGACGTTTATTCAGCAAGAATACAGATAAGCTACACAGTAAGGATTGGTACAGTTACATCCAGTCACAAGGATACTGGAACCATTAGGGGACCATACGAGAGTTAAAACTGAATCAATAAAGCCGTGAAATAATCGGCTTTATCTTTATCTTTTTTTTATTGTTCTTATAACTGGTCAGTCAATATCATTTATCATGAGATCATCAGTTAATGAGAAGGGTCAGGGGGCTATGGAGTACCTTATGACCTACGGCTGGGCAATCCTTGTAGTAATGATAGTCGGAATAGTCATGTGGCAGCTCGGAATCTTCAACATGGGCTCCACAAGCATTACAGCAACCGGCTTCAGCAAGATAAAACCTCAGCTAGCAGGAACAGGTATGAGAGCCAATGGTGATTTCACAGGAGTCTTCATTAACGGTCTTGGAACCGGGATAAATATCATGTCTGGACTAAACAGTAACAGTATAAATGAGACGATGACTGGTGAATCTTGCCTTCTAGTAATATCTGGAGCAACAAGCGTCGCCGCAGGAGACAACTTCGTTTTGGCAAATGCTGGCGGAGATGCATGCGGAACAGGCGAGCCTGGAGACATATACGACGCCATAGTACAGATAAGATATTCAGTAAGGGTTGGTAGCCTACCCTCAAACCATAAAGAGACAGGACGTTTGAGAGGGCCTTATGAGAGCTAAAACCCAGAGATATCACCAGTGTACAGTTGAATAGTATAAAAAGACATTAGAAGCCGATTTTCTCTATTTTTATATCTTTGTAAGAAATAATGTATTAATCTGGTGGGCTGGCTGATTCTTAAAATAAAAAAAAAAAAAATATTTTGAATTTGAGGTGAAAAACATGAATGACAACAAAGGTCAAGGCGCTATGGAGTACCTTATGACCTACGGCTGGGCAATCCTTGTAGTAATGATAGTCGGAATAGTCATGTGGCAGCTTGGAATCTTCAACATGGGCTCCACAAGCATAACAGCAACCGGCTTCAGCAAGATAAAACCCCAGCTAGCAGGAACAGGAATAGACGCAACAACAGGAATATTTACAGGAGCGTTTACAAACGGTGTCGGAACATCCATCACCATAACTGGTGCAACAGTGAACAATACTATGAATGCGCTAGTTGCTTGTGATCTTGGCGTACCGTCAGGCAGCGTTGCAGCTGGAGAGAACTTCCAACTTATCTCCGCAGCATTGTGTCCCGCACTTACTGGAACGACCGGCGAAGTGTATAATGCAAGAGTAGTTATAACATACACTGTGAAGATTGGTACGGCAACGACCACACACACAGATACAGGAAGCATCAGAGGACCAATGGAATAGAGTGAAATTCCAGATGAGATTCGGTAACAAGGGACAGGGTTCTTTCGAGTACCTTATGACCTATGGATGGGCGATACTTGTTGTGATGATTGCTGGAGTGGCATTATGGCAAATTGGAGTCTTTGGCTCTAATCCAGGAATGATGTCAGTCACAGGCTTTGCAAAGATCAAACCACAACTATCAGGTATCGGATTAGACAACAGAGGATATTTCACTGGCGTCTTCACCAATACCGTAGGCACCCCAATAAGGTTGAATAACTTCATGGTCCATAACACTATGAAAGCCACCCAATGCGAAGACACTAATTCCCAATGGATTTCCGGAGGGGATAATTTCGTCGTCAGCATAACCGGATGTGGTGAAGGACGCGTGAATGACCTATACGAACTGAATATCATCCTTGACTACGATGTTACTGTCGGTGGAAAAACCACTTCCCATAAAGAAGTCGGTACAATAAGGGGGGCATACGAATAATATACCCTCCAAAACCCTTTATTTTTTCTCATAATACCTAATATTAACTATGAACCAAGGATCCAACAAAGGTCAGGCTTCTGTCGAATACTTAATGACATATGGATGGGCGATACTCGTCATCCTAATTGCTGGAGTAGTCATATGGCAGACAGGGATACTAGAGATTGGAAAACAATACACACCTGGAAAAAGAGGATTCTCACAGATCAAACCGCTTGACTGGAAACTTGAATCAGACGGTAAGATGACAGTAGTTTTAACAAACCAGGGAGGCACCATCCTAAACCTAACTTCAGTAGACGCAATACTAATCTCAGGAGGGGAAAACGAGTGTACAGTTGGCGTATCAATCGTTGATGGCGAACGTATGAGACCAGCTGCAACTTACCTAGCTGAAATAACAGGCTGCACAGTAACAGACAAGTTAGGAGACTACTATAGAACCAATTTAACAATAAGGTTTACAAACCCGTCATCCGGGCTCAACCATGTTAGCAATGGAATACTATGGGGACCCATCGAATAATATCTCAAGTTTTTTTCTTGTATATACGAACCTGTTTAAAATTCTTTATAAGAGAATAATTAAATTTGTTTTTTCTCAAACCATTATAACATTTCTGATATTCAGCATAGTTATAGGATAATTGTGGATTATAGTTTGTAAGATTAATGTCAGCATACCTGGTGAATCCGATTTTACTCATCACAAGCAAATCACTATTTAGCGCTGTTAACATATCCGGTTCACACCACCAGGTCTGGTTAACATTAATAAATTTACTTGGAACATATGCTGCAGAATCATAGTATATACTAATATTTGCTGGATAATTCTCAGAAAGCCATCGACCAGCCTTCATCTTAGGTTGATTTTCTTCGAAATTAAGATATACTAGCAGGTATTTTTGCATATTATTGACAAATGGTAGAAGATAAAATGTTGAAACAATTAAGATGACGATTGAAAGAAGGATTATTCGAGGTACTATACTATATTTCTGAATAATATATTTTGTCAGATTGCTTAGTATCGTTGATGCTATTATGATAAGAAAGGGCAATACTGGGTAAACATACCTAATATGCCTGACATTGAAAAATAAAATCATAAAAGATAGGTAATACATTATCCAGAGATATACGACTATTTGAGGTGATATACCATAATCCCTTAACTTGAATTTATTACATATTTTTATTAGAATACCAATGAATGCTAGTACAGCAATGAACCAACCAAGATAATCAATGATAAGATTAATCCAGGAAGATTTTATAAGTGAATCGTTGAATATAACTCCCTGAAAAATATTGAAGAAGAATTGATTATATAAACTTTTTATAAACAAGAATTTCAGGGACAAGAATGGTGAAGTGATAAAGAAGGAAAAAAGAAACAATATGATAGAGATAAGTGAGATGATAACTGCAGTTAAAACTTTATTATGACTTGAAAGATAAGACCAAAAAGAACTAATGACCGAGAGTATTGTTAAAAACAAGCCGAAATAGACTAGGGAGATCTTTGCATGATAGTAGAGGATAAAATCATTTGAATTATCGATATTACCATCGTCTGCAAAAATAAGTTCAGCTTGACGTGGTGTTATAAAAAAAGCTATCAGGATAAGGATTATGCCAGCTACAGACATTAGATAACGTATACGAAAGAAAATGGGGACGATATACTTTGGCAGGATACTCTTTGAACTAGATTTAATTGAATTGTAAAAAATAATAAATATTATCAACGGTATTAATATCATCCCAACATATTTTGTGGATTGGGCAATACCTGCCATAATAGAGGCAATATATATCCATTTTAACCTTTTATCTTGAATATAGCGACAAACGAAGTATATTGTCGTTAAAACGAAAAAAAGCTGTATAATATCAGGTATAAGATAGGGGATAGTATACAAAGGAGATAGATTACTAACTGATATCATGATAACAGCCCACCAAGCTGTAAGACGATCAAAAAACCGCCTGGATAATATAAAAACCATTAACAAGGATACGATAGAAAAAAACAGCATCACAACCCTCATCGAAACGATTACATGATGTTCTGAAATTGGAGTAATTAGATTAGCTAAATGCAAGGGTAGTAATAATAGATTAAAATAAAAGTGCCCATGAATACTGTAGGGACGAATATCAAATGTTCCCTCCCTCAATGCATTGATTATGATCTTTGCCATAGTACAACATTCTAAATGAATACTAGCAGCATCCCGGCAATTATCTGATAAAATCCAGATTAAATGCCATGACATACACGAGAAGACAATAACTAACGAAAAGAAAACAAAAAAAAGTTCAATATCTATTTTATTATATATAGTGTGTATCAATCTCAGAAACGGCTTTTCAGATCTTTTAGTTTCACTATACATTGTTCACCTGAGGATAATTCCTTTAAAATCACTGAATCACTCATAAGTTCCCGTTCACCAACAATAAGGGCATATCGAGCATTTAACTTAGAGGCTTGTTCAAGTTCTTTATTAAGTTTTCGGCCTAAAAGCCCGTATAAGATAACTTTATCAGGCAGCAAACGACGTAGATCATTGGCTATCTTAAATGCCTGTCCTCCAACCTTTTCATCAACCGCCATAACGTATGCATCCACACCCGGCTTAGGAATCTTAATATCCTGTAAGTCCATTGCCTCACATATCCTGTCAAATCCAAATGCAAAGCCTACTGAGGGAGTATCTGGCCCTCCAAATAATGAGATGAGACTATCGTATCTACCGCCGCCACAAACCTGGTCTTGCGCTCCCATTCCCTCGACCTTGATGTCAAATACCATTCCAGTATAATAGTCCAGACCACGAGCCATGCTAAAGTCCACCATATATTCGATAGAAGCTATATCCAATAGCTGTAACGTTTTAATAAAACCGTCCATAGTATTCAGAATATCTCCCTTCAAAGACTTACAAGCCTTCTCTACTACTTCAATACCGCCAGACAATCCGATTATCTCAAAGAAACCATCATCAGTTACAATATCCCGTATACCATCAACATCCCCTTTATCCAGTAAATGTATTACTTTATCCTGTTCATCCTGAGATATTCCAAGGCCAGACAACATACTACGAATTAAACGAATATCACTAATCCTTATCCTGCATCGCAAACCCAATGATTTCAAACATTCTGAAGCCAATGAAATCACTTCCGCATCACTTTGCGGATTAGATAAACCAATCAATTCAACACCCATCTGGAAGAATTCCCTATATCTACCCTTCTGAGGCTCCTCATATCGGAACATGGGACAATAATAAGAAACCTTTATCGGTTTCGGAAGGCCTCTTATGATTCCTGAATACATTCTCGCAACAGAAGCTGTTGCCTCAGGCCTAAGACAAAGGCTTCTCCCACCCTTATCCACAAAGACATACATGTGGTCGGTTATCTCTTGACCTGATTTTTCCGTGAATAACTCAGCTTTTTCAAATGTTGGCGTGAGTATTGGCTGATAACCAAATGATGCGAACACTTGAGATATTTTGTCACGTACAAATAATCGATCAGACATCTCACATGTATTAAAATCTCTTGTGCCACGTGGTTTTTCGAACTTCATTTTTATTAAAAATCTATTAGGTTCGTTAGTTAATTAAGATTATAAAAAAAAGAGGGAGGTTAGTAACTGGAAACCATCATATTTTTAAAGACGTATTAATAATACGTGCTACAAAGTGAAAGAAATACAGACAAAAACTATATTATTGGTTGGAGCGATCGCATTTGTGATACTTGCTTTCTATTTGAATTCAAGCGGATACGATAAGGGTAAGAGCACAATCACTCCCGCTACATCAATAACGACTATTCCAGTGGACAATGGGATCGTCGATTCTGACGACATAGTCTCTATAAACTATATTGGATCCTTCCCAAACGGAACAGTCTTTGACACAAGTTATGAAGACCTCGCAAAAGAGGCGGGAGTCTATAATCCAATAAGACAATACGGTCTTGTAACATTCACAGTAGGTTTTGGAGGTCTGCTTCCAGCTTTTGAAGAAGCAATTATGGGTATGAAAGAAGGGGAGGAGAAGATTATCACACTAGAACCAGAACAAGCATATGGTTATTATGACGAATCACTTATTCGAGTAGAAGCCAGAATGCAGATTAGCCCAAGGATACAGAATGTAAGCCCTGAAAAATTCGCTTCAGAGATAGGACTTGAACCTGAAGTAGGATTGATATTCAATACTCCAAACGACACTGCCTACGCTCTTACCTGGCCGATGACAATTATGACGGTCACAGACGATTATATTTACTTCAGACATGATCCAGAAGAGAATACAGAATTTACAACTGTATTTGGTCCTGCAACAGTCCGAGCAACAGATGATGAGTTGATAATAAATGTCAATGCGAAGGATGGGAAGATTGTTACATTATACGGGCCTGCAATGGTAACTGTAGATGAGAAAAATTATACTGTCGACTTTAACCATGAGCTTGCAGGAAAGACTATCATGTTTAAGATAAATGTCGAGTCGATCACAGAACAATAACAGTCTTATAATAGTTCGTTTATCTTCTCTGAATATTCTTTAGAACTTATTATCCCAGTTTTCTTGCTATTTATCAATGAGTTGAGCTTAGAATAGATTGTATCAGAGATTGTTTTCTGCTGGTAAGTAGATAGAAAACTCCTCTTAGCAGGATAATCACTTCGTCCATATAATTCAAAATATATTGAATGCCCACTACCTAGATCATATGTTACTTTTCCAAATGAATTGATCACATCATCCTTAAATGTAAAATAGAAGAAATCAAGGTATTGATCATTGTATGAGGATAGCCAGGAATAAGTTGTTAATCCACAACCCTGTTTCACATCTAAGTCCCCTTGTTTTACAGGCCAAAAAAGTGGATCCGTACATAAGAAAGGATCATTGAACATGTTCTCGCCTTTTAACTGATCAGGTATGTGTGTGCTCTTACCAGCTAGTTCAATGGTTGAAACAAGGTCTTCAAGTGCATGTTTATCATCTAGCATGCTGAAATAACGTTCAAAAATATATATTTTTTGTTTAGTATTTGGAACATCAAATGACTCGGTACCCCTGCCTTTTTTCCATAATATTAGATGGGCTAAACGTCCATCAGACAGTATAGTACTCGGATAAAAACCAGTTTCAATCATTTTTTTAACAATTGGAGTATAATCAACATCTTTACTGCGCCAATCCTCAAAGTACCCGATATTCATGAATACTATATCAACTGAATCAAGTTCTTCAAGGATCATATTATTGAGGTACTCGCGATGATGATATGCACCATAGAAGCTGGAGGGAGTGTCAAATAAGCTACACCGAGTCTTCTTGTCTGCTTTAATTGCTATATAAGGCATGTAGGGGGTTGCAAGACCGAGCATAGAATTGCCCTTGATGTCCTTAACATGTCTTATTATTTCAAGGTTTATGTCCGCCGGTCTTTTCGAATAGATGGAATTATAATAATGTCCCTGAGTTAGAAACGTGACTGAAAGAATAAGTAGGATAAGTAAGATTGTGACCCTAGATGTTCTGAATTTTAACAAAACATATGCTATCAACAAGGATAGGTAAGATACTAAGAGCGTTAGATAATAGACCCATATTTTTCCCAGAAAGGATATGGCTAAAACATAGAAAAGGATAAATAATAAGAAGGTTATATGCGGACGCTTATTAGCAAGCCATAAATTTATCGAAGAACGAAATCCAAGCCTGCATTCATCAATGACCATGAACACGATTGCTAGAAGACCTAATACTGCAATTATCCGATCGGATTCAAAAAATACTCGGATCTGGTAGAGTTTGCTATTATCACTGAAATAAGGCGAGTCTAAATGAGCTAGAAACGCATTTTCGATGAAATAAGGCATTGAAAAGAAATAAAGCCAGACAGGTAGTGTTAGAGCAACACCCATCCAATACCGTTTTTCTTTATGGTTTAGTAACGATAAGACAAATACAAAAGGTAGATTATTCAACCTGATAAGAAGCGAGGATACTATCAAGAAGCCTGAGACAATCTTCTTTTTAGTCATTGAATAATACGTTGCAGCCAGGATAAAAGCTTGGGATAAAAAAACTCCGTAAAAACCATGGGAATAAACATGAAACGACATTGAAGTTGTAACCATTATTATGCAGGCGATCATACCCAGATATTTCTTCATATGCTCTCCAATAAGAAAAACATAGATTAACGTAACTCCAGTCGACAATAAGGCTACAAGATTCCCAGTCCAAATCCCAGACCCAAAAACAAGATATGCAAACGCTATTGGATAGACCATCAAAGGCATCTGACCGAACTGATTGTCGCGATAGGGTTGACAGCCATCAAGCATCATGTCAGCAAGAAGATAGTATGTATTTGAATCATTGTTGTCAACCTCGATTGAAAGCCCGTGATAACCCATTATGATGATGCATGCGAGTATAAGAAGGATAAAATAATTTCGCGTAAACATATCAAACCTCTACTACCCCGTTTCTCACAACATAGAATTGTTTTGGCTCATCCCAGGTGAACAGGTTTTTAGGGATACATGTCTGAAGTATATCTTCACGCGAGTATCCAGCATCCATAAAATCGCTGATCCCAATAAGACTAGGCTTTAAACCAGAGAATATGTTCAATCCGCCTGAAGCAGTCTTCCTACGAAGCTCTGCTACTATCCTTCTTGCTTCAGCCGGGCTTGATACATAATCTGTTGCCACTCCTTCTGCGACAATGACGTCAAAAAGCAGACGATCAGAAAAAGTTGGGGAAAGATCGCTAACATCACCTT
>CAYREE010000004.1:21142-38392 GCA_964423225.1 uncultured archaeon
AAAGCAGGATCAGTTATGAAATTGGAATGTTTTAGCTTCACTTGAGTTAATCGGACATTACCTTGATTAATATCTACACCATAAAGGTTGGTGTTGGGGAATAGCAGTCCAATTTCATGCAATAAACGTCCGTTCCCACATCCTGCGTCAAGGACATTTTTACCTTTCAAATCCAAATCCTTTAGCCTAGCTAGCACTGCCTCATCTATTTTTTCATAAGCAAATCTTTCTTCATCACCGTAAGCAAGATCATCCCATTTCTTCTTTTTTTCAACTTTAGGATTTCTAATAGTCATCAGATCTATCTTGCCGGGATCTAGTCTTGATAAAGCATCGGTCAATAGATCGATTCCGCCGCGAGTGAATTTAATGCAATATGCACGTGCTTTATCAGAGCCAGGATTTTCAATGAGAAAGATTGGATCTAGCTTTGTTTGATGCTCTAAAGAATTTCCACCAACACTATTACAAACAAGCATATGATTTTCAAAAAATATTAAACGAGTATTATGTTTAAGCTCGATAGTGTCTGTCATCCGCTTTGTGTTCTCTTTAGTAGTCTTTAAGGCGAATCTTAAGCCAACGTCTGGAGGATCAAGCTCTCCAAGCGGTCGAACATTACTGAAAGATGAGTCAATCTGCTCCAGAAGTCTTTCTTTAACTCTTTCATGAATGTCCTTTGTAGTCAATACACTAGACATTAAACCATATTATGAGTAATTTATGCAGAAATAATAGTTTTACCAGTCACCGAGTGTCATCTGCTTGCCTAAACCCTTCAACTCGTCTTCAGTGTAGTCTAAAGCCTCAAGGATCCGCATAACAGCGGGAAGAAGCTGGTTATTCACATAGTAGTCAGGATCATATTCTCCTTCAGACACAAAATCCACGATCTTAGCCTTATCGCTAATACTCTGACCCCTCTTAGTTACAACATAGGTTATGATATCCCCTTGCTTATAGTCTCTACCATGCTTCATAGCCTTTCTCACAGCTGCGATATGAGGCCCCTCAGAGACATATCCGCCCAGGTTCCTCGTCATCTGAGTGTTTATCGTAAGCATATCAAGAGACATCTCCCCGGACTTAATCGCTTGCACCACATCTTTAACTATATCAGCTGCTTTTTCAGGATCCCTATCTTTTAGTATCGCATCCAATACCTTGTTTTGCGTATCTTTTGCAACTTCAGCCCAGTCCCGACGCCTTGTCTCAAGACCCTTTATCGTCAGCTTTCCATCAGAACCCATAAGAGCATAACGCTTCTTAGTGATGAATACGCCTCGAGGATAAAAACCCTCGAATTCCAAGTCCATTGACTTGGGTAGTTTGTCATTAACAATTTTTTGGAATTCTTTCGATCGTTCAATAATCTCAGCCTCATCAGAAAGATCAGGACGGGTCAGATATACGCTATCTGTATCACCATATACAACATTGAATCCATTTTCCTTAGCATCCACGATGACCTTGTGAATATAGTCTCTCCCCCAAGCTGTTATGCTTGAAGCACACTCCCTACAATACCATCTAGCCCTCTGGAAACCATAATAACCATACATACTGTTTGCAAGAAGCTTTACAGCCTGCTGCTCAACATCAAGCAACGCCCTCTTTGCCTCGTCTTTTTCAGCCTTTAACTTCTTTTTTATCTCCATCCGATGGTTTATCAAATAGCCAAGAACACTAGGTATAAAACCTTTCATATTTACACAGTAATGATGTCCTATAGGAGACTTGTTCTCACTGCCACAACAATCACAGTTAATAGTATATGGATCAATATTATGTGAGATAATAATGCTTGGATACAGGCTCCTAAAGTCAAAGAGGATGATATTGTCATGTATCCCCTTCTCTGGATCAACTACAAAAGCACCCTCGAATTTCTCTTCCGATGCTCTATCCCCATATTCCTGATCTGAAGGCCTGTTTGGAACAATACGTTTTTGCTTGAATGATTCTGACACAAGCAGGTATTCTACCCGTTGGCTAGAACTCATACGCGAAACCTCGTATACTGGTTGTCTAACAACTTTAGACAACTCATATTCGAGAGGTAGCATTTGAAGTGATATTTTAAGTGTTGAAACCGCATCGCTTAATGAATAATCAAGGAATCTCCCAAGCTCTTTAGGATCTTTTGACTCCCAGATCTGGTGCATCTCCTCGAATTTTACGTCAATCTTCTCCTCACCGAACATGCTTTCATAAACGTTTTCCAGCGTGTATCTGGGAAGGTTGAATACTTGCCTGCATACAGGATACATGTCTACCGAAGGACGTCCTATTATCTTTACTCCATTATTCATCCCTCTTCGTTCAAGGCGCAGTTCAGACCCGTCAATACCAAGGTCTAGTGTAACCCGGTATTTATCAGCCCGTTCCTTGATATATGGAAAATCAAAGTTATCCGAGTTATACCCAGTGATAATATCTATCTCCTGGCTCTTCAGTGTTTCAACCATCTTTTCAATTATCTCTTTTTCAGAGGCAACAACTTCTAAATAGTCTTTTTCTATACCAGTAACATCATAAGTCCAGACTTTCTCAATGCCTTTGTTGTCAGCATAACTTATCATGATTATAGGATCTCTTGCAGCCAAGGGCTCCCCGCGAGGATTATAGACTTCAATATCGATTGCAGCTACATTTAAACCTACTTCCTCTGCATATTCCATTGGAATAAGTCCTGAATCGATGATAAATCGTCTTGCAAAGGGTATGTCTGCTTCTCTAACGCCCCTACATCCCTGAGTCATCGCCACTTCCCCCCTAAGTCGTGGGACTTCCCTTGGCACAGTGGTTGTAACCTTAAGGATATCCGTCTCCTTTCCCTCATTGATCATCTTTACAATATCGGTTTTAACTACTGCCTCAAGCTTCTTCACCCGATCAGATAGGTCTGTAAGGTCGTTTCCAATGGCATAGAAATAGGGTTCAAAGTCTCTTACCTCCTCGATTGAACGGCCTTCCTTAGTCTTATAGTATAATCGAACGATTGGTTTTTCGTCTTTTATCGTATAGTCTGCATCTATCAAACACTTCATTTTCACGTATGACTTAATTATTACTTATTATAAGAATAACCTACTAATAGATTTCCCTAAAAATGGACATACAATTCACAAAGATGCATGGGTCTGGAAACGACTTTATCCTAGTTGATGAATGGGATGGTAAAACAGTTCCTGAGAAAGATGAGGAAGCATTTGTGGCATTGGTTAGCGACAGGCATTTTGGAATCGGTAGTGATGGCGTCATATTCGTACAGAAATCAGTAGAGGAAGACGCAAAGTTTCACTTCTATAATCCTGATGGTAGTATTGCCGAGATGTGTGGTAATGGAATACGATGCTTCGCAAAATATGTTTATGAAAAAGGGTATGTGAAAAAAGAGGTCTTTACTGCCGAGACACTTGCAGGAGTGAAGATTCTTGAGTTAACAGTTGATTCAAAGAAGGTTTTGGAAGTTAAGGTCGCGATGGGAGCCCCTCAAATCTCCAGGGGAAAAGCACAAGTTGCTCAAGGAGACTTGGATTCACCCATGATAGATGAAAAACTTGTAATCGAAGGCAATGAATATAAAGTGACAGCAGTTGGAATGGGTAATCCCCATGCCATAATGTTTGTTGAAGATGTTGAAGACGCTGATGTGGAAGGAGACGGCCCTTTAATAAGGAATAGCCGGGAAGTGTTCCCCAACGGAGTAAACGTGCATTTCATCCATGAAGAGGGTGTGAATGAGTTTAATATTAGGACATACGAACGTGGAGTGGAAGGCGAGACCCTGGCCTGTGGGACCGGGATATGCGCGAGTGCTGTAGCATGCATCCTCAATGATAAAGCAGACATGAAAAAACCGCTCCTATTTCATGCTAGAGGCGGCGACCTAAAGATAGAACTGGCTGGAACCCCGGATAATATTGAAAATATCTTCTTGATAGGACCCGCTGAAGAAGCTTTCACAGGGACATGCCAGTATAATATAAAATAAGTAAGTATTATATAATATATATTTTTATTATATAGATTTTATAGATTATACGCTTCTGTTGCTTCTGGGCTGTAGAATCGCTCCAAATACTTTCCAGGAGTCTCTGTCACTGAGAACTCAAAATCCTGTGGGAAGCATTTGATATAATTACCCCATTTAAAACGTTCGTCCATGAACAAGACCACACCCCGATCAGTCTCGCTCCTGATACAACGCCCAGCTGCCTGCAAAGACCTGTTCATGGCAGGATAGATATATCCATAATCCCAACCACGCTCGAATTTAAAATCATAAAAATCTATCAATGACTGTGTCTCAAGATCCGGGTGCTCCAAGGGCAAACCAACAATAGCAACACAATCCAATAAGTTGTCTGCATAATCAAGTCCCTCACTGAATCCTCCAGCCTGAACACCAAACAATACTCCACCATCACCACCATGAAGTTTAACCAGTCTTTCAAAAATCCGAATACGCTCGTCCTTCCTCATACCCTGCCTCTCCAATAAAAACTCCTTTTCATAACGTTTAGGATCCAACCGACCGACAATCAATTCAAGTAGACCATAAGAAGGGAAGAATACCGCGATATTTCCCGGAACATGTGAAATGACATCCGAAATATGTTTTGCATAACGACCATACATGAAATCGCTCCTATTACTATATTTCGTCGTGACTCCTGAGACGATGATATTCAACCTGTTCTCAGATGGAAAAGGAGACCTATAAGCACGTTCTATCGTCCGAGAATCCTTCAAACCCAACACGTCAGAATACATCTTCAAGGGGACTAAGGTACCACTCATAAGAACACTACCATAAGCCTCGTCAAAGATAGACCCACAAGATATGGATGGATCAAGACACTTGTAATCCAGGTTAATATTTTTACCATTCTTTCTCAAAATGCGTGCAAACCCAATATCTTTACCCATCCAAGCATTCATGAAGTTAGATATAGCCTTAGTGAAAGAACGATATCGCCCAGGAATATTTAGGACCTCATCACCAATGGACTCAAGCTCATTGGCAAGATCCATGAAATCATATCCAGTCTTATCACTCACACGTGATTCAAGATCCTGTCGAGCAATGAATACTTCGCCCTTTACGCCCCTAGAAAGGGCCTTTAGGACAGATCCAATACCTTCAATGGCACCTGTAAAGTCATGTGAACCAATGGCAGACGCCTCCTTCACACCCCTTTTGATAGAATAATCACCCAGTGAATTACTTAGGATCCCGCGAACCCTGTCAGGAAGATTATGAGCCTCATCAACAATGATCACGCTGTCAGCAATATGCTTTTCAAGCTTCGTTAAAAAAGCATTGCAGACTGGAGGGGAGAATATATGAAAATAATCACAGACAACGATATCAGCATGTTTTCCAAGCTCAACACAGACCTCATAAGGACAAAGCTCATGCTTATCGCAAACATTTCGTATATGCTCATTGTGATGGACAGTACCCTTTAGATCACCTATCACTTTCCTGGCTTTCGGAGTTAACTTTACCTTGCGCACATTATTATATTGAGTACATGTCTCATCCTTTTTTCTGGACCTACAATACTCATTGAACTCTCTTGAAGAAAGATCACCCAGCTTATGAGGACACATCCACTGCTTTCCAATAATATCAACACAAGTGATATTCAAACCAGTCTTCTTCTGTATCTTCTTCAAAGTATCAACTACAATAACATGCTGAGTATGCTTCGGAGTTAAAAAAAAGACGGTCTGACCATGCGATAAGACATGTTCCAAGACAGGTGAAAGAACACCCACAGTCTTCCCAATTCCAGTCGGAGCATGTGCAACAAGATGCTTCCCTGAGGAAACTGCCCCAGCCACATCCTTGATGAAATCCTTCTGCCCACTCCTGACCTGCCCATAAGGGAAGAAATCCATGGTGAGTAATCTAACCTACAGATGTAAAAAACATAAGAGAGCAATGAAAAAATAATGCGCTTATTCGATGCCGACTAATCCACCAGCATTAAACAATGCATTCAACGCAGATTCTTTGACTGCCTCAATATATCCCTCAGCCGAAGATTTCCCATCAACCTGCACAACATACAAAACATCAGTTATCCCAGCTTTAGTAAGCTCCTCAACAACTTTCTCAGACAACTTATCTTTTAAAATATCCTCAACATCTATCTTAGACATCATTGACAATGCCCGTAATCCATCACCAAGCGTGGAAGGAATCAAAGAGACACTGATTAAATCATTGTCATCTGAACCTGATCCAGAAGCGCTAACAGTCGTCCCATACTTCCGCCACTCCAAGATATTAATATTATCGACACCCAACTTATTTAGAGATTTTATGACATCCTCAAGCTCTTCGCTTTTGACTTGAATAGTCACTTCCCTACCAACGAGGCTGAACTGGAATACCCCATGTTTTGCAAGACTCTTAAAGAGCTTCTCAGTCTTCCCAGTATAAGACCCTCCCAACGCAATCTTATGACCCTTCATTTTCAAACCATAGCTTTAATCAAAGATTTCGCAGCATAGACGGCAGTAGCCCTCGTGTCAAATGGTGGAGACACCTCCATAAAATCAAAACCAACCACGCTGCAGTTAAGTTTAACGTATTCTATTACGGATTCCAGGTTATTAAATCTAAGGCCATGAGGCTCTGGATTTCCAACCCCAGGAGCATCTAACGGATCAAGTACGTCAAAATCGATGGAAAGATAGACTTTCTTCCCCTTCACTTCTGACAACGCCTCATCAAATCCTTCAACACCCCAAAAACCAACAGACTCGCTACGAGCATAAGCAACCTCATTATTATCCATGCTCCTAGCACCAATTACAGAAATCCTTGTATCAAGTTCAGATATCCTGCGTAAAACAGTTGAATGGCTTAGAGTCTCCCCAAGATAATCATCCTTTAAGTCCAAGTGAGCATCCAAACTTAAAAACTCAAGACCAGGCACATCAATACCCTTGACTACCCCCAAAGACATAAGATGTTCCCCACCAATCGATAAAATGATTGCATCACTATTAACTTCACGAACTTCCTTGACAACCCCTTCAACCCGCTTTAAAGTCTCACCCGCATTACCAGGAACAACCTCAATATTCCCAATATCACAGTATTTCACCTCAAATAAGCTCTTATCATCAAACTCCTTCTCAAGCTCTAGGAACTCCTTCCTAACCTCAAGAGGTGCGAACCGAGATCCAGGCCTATGAGTACTAGTGGAATCAAATGGTATTCCAAGAATAACATAGTCTGACACATCGAGACTAGAGGTTGAATCAAGCAATAAATTCTTATTCAAGTATAAGCTATCCATCGCATATCTTATAGACAAGATGACTATTTATTTCCAAGATCTTCATTTACGGACCCATAATAAATTATATCAACCCGCTTAAGATAGTTTTATTCTGGCTGAAAACCTGATAATTGAAAAAGACGACAAGGTCCTTGACATCGGGACTGGTACAGGAATCATTGCTTTAACAGCATGTAAGACTGCTGAAATAGTTGTCGGTTTAGACATCAATCCTAATGCAATAAAACTTGCTAAGGTTAATGCGAGTATTAACAGCATAAAGAACGTGGAGTTTATTATCAGTGACCTATTCGACAAAGTCGACGGGAAATTCGACTCGATACTATTCAATCCACCATACTTACCGGTTAACGAAGAAGGAATATTAGAAAAGGCTTGGTCTGGAGGGGAAAACGGATCTGAAATAACAAAAAGATTTATAAAACAATCCAGAGGATATCTCAAACAGGATGGTTTAATACAGATACTAGCCTCAAGCCTAAACGATATCACATCCATAACCGAATTTTTCAGCAAAGAAGGATTTAAAGCTGATGTAACCAATAAAAAAAAATTCTTCTTTGAAGAACTCTATGTTTTAACTGCGAGTATCAGATAAAAATGCCCTTATTTATCTAAGGGTACATATCTAATCATGAAATTAATACCCTGCCTATCACTGACAATAACAATAATAATGCTAATCAATACAACAAGCGCGCAAGATAATTCCAACTCACAAAATGATGGATATCTAATACCAACATGCGAGGCAACCCTACGAAACGATTATGTCAACCTCATAAAAGTCGATGATGTTGATAGAGACGGAATAAAGGAAGTATTAGCAGGGACTTCTATCCAAGGAATTCTCTACAGTTTTATCTACAAAAATGCGGATTGTACAGTCGATTGGAGCTCCCAATGGACATTCAATACAAAAGGCGATATCAGAAGTATAATTGTAGAAAATCTGAACGAGGACAATAAGAACGAGATATTACTTAATGCAGTCAAATCAAAAATCGGGGATAAACCACCATCAGAATACTATTTCGTACTATCTGAAAAAGGAATTGAAAAATGGAATTTTAAAAAGGAATGCGGATGGACTAAAAGCATAACAACAGGAGATATCGATGGATCTGGAATGAAAAACACGATAATGGGAAGCCTCGGCGGGAAAATCTGCGTGATAAAAGACAATTCAAAAGACAAAAACCCCGTACTATGGAGCTACCAGGCAGAAAATCCAATCAATAAATTACTATCCAAAGACTTAGATGGCGACGGAACAAACGAAGTCATCGCCCTTTCATACAAATACCAGTCAGGCCAGGTAATCGTATTAAACAACAAAGGACAAGTCGTATGGAAAAACGACATCCAGGGAAGCATATATACTTCTGGAGGACTTGATAAGATGGCAGTTGAAGACCTAGACCTTGACGGGAAGTACGAGGTGATAGTCGGCACATACCACCATGGCGTGGACGTATTCACTTCAAACGGACAATTAAAATGGAATTATGATACTGGAGGCAATCTTGTAAGCACCATATACGTTGATGACATAGACAACAACGTAAAGAAAGAAGTATTGGTGGGGGCGAAACCAAACGTATACGTGATAGCCGACCAAGGAAGATTACTATGGCGTGCAAACGTCGACACAACCGTATACAATATACATACAGCCGACATAAACCAGGATGGAGAAAAAGAAGTCGTTGTAGGATCGACAAGATACGTGAACGTCTATGATGGCTCAACAGGAAGACTAGCAGGCACATGGACATACAAGGAAGAGATACAGGGCCTGACAAAAGCATTCCAGATAAAAGACGCTAATGCCAGGAGCATACAAGCAGCTGACTTGGACGACGACGGCGACATAGAATTAGTAGTAGGATTCGGATGGGAAGAAGACCAATTAGACAAGACATTTCATTTCGGAAGCCTGAAAGTCTTCGAAGTAAACAAGAGTTACACACCATTATATCTTAGAGCGGATCCAGAACCTATCCCCCCAACAACATTAAAAACAATCGTAGAGACAACCACCACAACAGAACCGATTACCATGACAACAACCTTGCCAAAAGTAGACGATGATGACAAGGAACTAGATGATGAAGGTAGTGGACTATGCTGCCTACCATTCTTAACTGGAATCTTTGCGATAGGGGCCTCAATAGTTGCAAGAATTGGATGAGACCATGAAGCGCAAATGGATTGTGTTTATATTACTCACAGCATACTTAACACTGACAGTAATTCAAGATAGACTCTTTTTTCAAGTATCAGACACAACCCAAGAGATTGACACTAGTGATGAAATAATGAATAAAAACCTTAAGGATATCGGTTATATTGACTACGCAGAAAAAGATAAGAATATTAAGAAAACCGGGGTTGTATACCTGGATAAAAGACAAGGCTATCTAGGTTGGAACCTATTCACACCATTCCTTGATAATAAGGCACTTCTCATAGACATGGAGGGAAATATCATCCATGAATGGAATAGTCCAATACCAAGTGGATGGGAACACGTAGAAACAGATAAAAAAGGCAATCTATATGTAGTACCAGGACCGATTAAGAACAAAATACTTGTTAAACTAGATAGCAGATCGAATATTATTTGGTCCAGAAAAGGAGCCTACCATCACGATATAACAGTGTTAGATGATGGTAAGTCATATGCCATAAGATATGATAAGAAACCTTTACAATCATTAGCAAAATTTGATATCAACATAGAACGGATAAAAAGGCTCGCAAAAAAAAAGAAAGTTATCGTGTTAGATGATTTAATAGAGGTTTTAACATCAGATGGAAAGATTATCAAGACAATATCCCTATTAGATTATCTTGGACCTATGATTAATGAAGGAAAGCTTATTGCCTCAATTAAATCTAAAGAAAATGATTCAGAAAACATATTTTTTGACATATTCCATACAAACACAATCAACCTAATAAATCAAGATACTGGATACGCAAAAAAAGGAGATATCTTAATAGCATCACTTAGCCTAAACCGGATAGCCATACTCGATATAAAAAATAAGGAAGTAGTATGGACCTGGGGAAAAGGCATTCTTGAACGCCCTCACCAGCCAACAATACTTGAAAATGGAAATATACTTGTTTTTAATAATGGAGCAAAAAGGAACTATTCAAGTGTGCTTGAAATAGATCCATTAACAAATAAGATCATATGGGAATACTATGGTAAACCCAAAAAATCTTTTTACTCAGAATCGAGGAGTGGTGCAATAGAATTACCTAATGGCAACATACTGATTACCGAGACTAATAAGGGCCATATATTTGAGATTACTCGAAGAGGCGATATAGTATGGGATTATTGGAATCCAATATATAATGAAAATGGAAATCGCAGGCTGATATATAGGATGAACCGGATTCCATATGATTATTTTCTGGATTTCAAACCTAGAGACGTCAAAAAGGCGAATTTTAACATAAATACCTAGTAATAATAAAAACACGATAATAATGAGGTTTAGAAAAATGATAGTTGTTACCACTGATAAAATTCCAGGAAAGAAGATAATTGAAGCCGTTGGAGTTGTCACAGGCTCCTCGATAAGGGCAAAATGGATTGGAAAGGATATCCTCTCAGGAATAAGGAATATAATAGGGGGAGAGATGAAGGAATACACCGAGATGCTAACAGAAGCCCGTCAAATAGCACTAGAGCGAATGATATCAAAGGCAGAATACCTAGATGCCGATGCTGTTGTAAACCTAAGGTTTGCAACGAGCCAGGTCATGTCAAGTGCGGCCGAGATACTTGCATATGGGACAGCCGTAAAAATAGAAAAATCGAGGGGAAAGGACTGATTAAAAAAACATTCAACACATATTTTTAACAGTTCCTTCACATGTATTTGGGATGGAGTTAAACTCTCTTATCGAAGCTGCACTGTTCGTATCAGGCAAGAATATGAGTCCTAAAGAGCTAGCGAAAGTGTTCAATCTTGAAGACTATAAACAAGTTAAAAAGGGATTGGACGAGCTGGTTGTAGAATACTCAAAGAAAAAATCTGGAATAGAAGTATACAAGACAGGCGGAAGTTATGGAATGCGTGTCAGACCAGAAATTGAAGAACAAGTCCTTCATCTAATTCCTGAAACAGACATGCCTAAGGCCATGCTAAAAACACTTGCATTAATCGCATATGAACAACCGGTCAAACAAGCGCACGTAGTTAAGATAAGGGGAAATCGTAATTATGAATATCTAAAAAGGCTTGAAGAACTCGATTTTATACACCGGCAACCAGAAGGCCATACAAAGATTCTCACAACAACACCAAAATTCAATAAATACTTCAAGATCAATGATGCTAAAGAGCTTGTTAGAGCCGATATAAAGAAAAAGTCGGAACAGGCTATGAAAGATGCTGGAGAGGATGTGAAACAGACTACCCTAGAAGTTGAAGAAGGTGAATCAGTAAAATACGAGAATATGAAATGATGATGAGGAAAACCTTTCTGACAATAATAATCCTCATGATTCTAACACCATTTGTCTGTGCAAAAGTCTACTTTAATTAGATATTAAGTAGTAATATATTTTGAGGTGATAATATGTCGGGTGGATTAATCGCACTATCTTTTCTAGCGATAATCGGATTAGTAGTATTATTTGCAATAGTATTGATACTAGTATATAACGGGCTTATACAGGCTAGAAACCGCTGTGAGAATGCTTGGAGCCAGATTGACGTGCAACTTAAAAGGAGGAACAATCTCATCCCAAACCTTGTAGAGACGGTTAAGGGATATGCAGCACATGAAAAAGACACTTTTGAACGAGTGACAGAAGCAAGAGCCCAGATGGCTAATGCAAAATCAGTCAAAGACACTGCAAAAGCAGATAACATGCTGACAGGGGCGTTAAAAAGCCTTTTTGCAGTTGCAGAAAACTATCCGCAGCTTAAGGCAAATCAAAACTTCATGCAGTTACAGGAGGAGTTAACAACAACTGAGAATAAGATAGCTTATTCAAGACAATTCTACAATGATTCAGTATTGAAATACGATACCAAGAGACAGTCTTTTCCAAACAATATCATCGCAGGCATGTTCCACTTCATAGACAAGGATTATTACGAAGTCGAAGAAGCAGCAAGAGAAGTCCCAAAAGTAGACTTCAAGGAAGAAAAAGAAGAAGATAATGAATAGGATGTATGCTATGGAAAAGCTAAGTTTCTACGACCAGATAGAAAGAAACAAGAGATACTCATGGGCATTGATGATGCTAGTCTTCATCATGGTCGCATTTCTATCCATGATATTCGGCCTAATATTCGCAAACATGTATGGTCCAGGAGCCTTTTTCATCTTCCTCATGTTCGCAACAATATTCAATATAGGATATCTCCTTGTAACATACTACAAATCTGCTGAAATTGCTTTAAGTTCAGTCCACGCAATAGAAGCATTAGACAGAAAATATGACCAGCTAAATAATATCGTTGAAGAAATGTGCTTAGCAGGAGGCATGCCAAAACCAAGAGTATATGTTATGCCCTCCCCAGACATTAATGCATTTGCAACAGGACGGGATCCAGAACACGCAGTAGTATGCATAACTCAGGGCGCACTTGACACATTATCAAGAGACGAGATAACAGGCGTAATAGCCCATGAACTAACACACATACGAAACTATGATATCCGCTTCATCACATTGATCGCAGTCATGGTAGGGCTTGTATCCATACTCGCCCAAATGTTCCTTCGAAGCATGTGGTATTCAAGCATTGGAGGCTCAAGGAGCAGGGGACGTGGGGGAGGGCCCATGATA
This sequence comes from uncultured archaeon, assembly GCA_964423225.1. Classification (GTDB taxonomy): domain Archaea; phylum Altiarchaeota; class Altiarchaeia; order IMC4; family SCGC-AAA252-I15; genus CAYREE01. The sequence goes on from CAYREE010000004.1 coordinate 34,298, forward strand.
GTATTAATGCTTGTTGGAATCCTCTTGTCCATAATCGCCCCCATCATTGTGAAGCTCGTGCAATTATCAATTTCAAGAAAGAGGGAATATATGGCGGATGCAGGCGCCGTTGAGATGACAAGATACCCTGAAGGCTTGGTAGGAGCATTAAAGAAGATAAAATCCCAGGCGGATAATGGCTTGAAAACAAAGGTTAATGAAGCTGTCGCACCCATGTTCCTATCAGATCCTACAAAAAACCGGTTGACAGACCTTTTCAACACACATCCACCAATAGAAGAGCGAATTACAGCTTTGGAGGCGATGTAGTATGAGGATAGGACTTGCCACATACGCATTCCCGGACTTGGAGGTTGTAGATTCTGTGAAGATGTGCCTGAGATATTCAGACCACGTACATATCTCCCCGATCTATCCCAAAGTCAATAAGCAAGAACTAGAAGAATTAATCGAACTCCAAGACTTTTTCGGTGCTGACTTCTCAGTCCACGCCCCATTTCCAACAAGAGGCGAGATGGCAGACCTCGGAACAAAAAAAGGACAGGAATTATTCAAATCATCCATAGAATTCGCATCAAAGCTAAATTCAGATAGGATCGTATTCCACAGCTCAGACAGGGATAAAAGACAGGATATGATAGAGCACTCAAGGGAACTCGTCGAGATGTGCGGGAAACACGACATGCTAGCATGCTTTGAAAACCGTGCAGAACCAGAAAGCCATATCAGAGACAAACATGATTTCCTAGACTTCATAGAAAGCGTACCAGGCGCTAAGATCTGCTTTGACACGAGTCATTATTACATGTGGAAAAAAGATGTCAAATCATTGGCAGACACAATATCATCTATTGCAGAACATATCGGGATAATCCATATGGTCGACACGTTCCAAGATCAGGATGCGCACATGCTCCCGGGATTTGGGGAAATATCCTTACGACACTTAACCCCAGCATTCATGAAGATGCCCGCACTTAAACATATACCATTCATCTTCGAAGATCAGGAACCATTCGAGTATGAAAAAGGCATCCTAAACCTCAGACATGCTTTCGTAAGTAAAAAAGGTATGATCGACAGGAATAAAGATGATAGTGTACTGCATGCAGAAGGAGTATTCGATTAAAAAATACAATAGTATTTAACCAGATCAAATCTTAATCACTAGTATGAAAAAAGGCCTTTTCATATTGTTATTCAGCCTGTTTTTGGGATGTGTAGAACAACCAGATAATCCGGTAACAGGTTTGAACTACGATGAAGAGTCATTGAACATACTGGTTATAGGATGGGATGGCGTCCAAAGAAATGTCTTGATAGAACTACTTGAAAAAGATCAACTACCAAACCTTAAGACACTAACTAAAACCGGCTCGATCATCTCAATGAACGTGGAAACCTGCGCAACAGATACAAAAGCTGGCTGGTCAGAATTACTTACAGGCTACAGTTGCGGAATAACCGGAGTCTACTCAAACAACGTGTATATGCCAATACCCGCAAAGTATACGGTATTTGAAAGGCTTGAAAACCATTTAGGCGACTCTAAGATAAAAACAATATTTCTAAGCGGTAAAAGCTATCATGTGGGAGGTTTACCACCGATAAAAAAATATGAATTAGAAGACATTAAAGAACGGTCAGAAGAATTAATGATCGAATTCGGATCAGAAAAAAGATCAAAGGTAATAAAGACGATAAAAAAGATTAACAAATCAAACCAACGAGACAATTTAGATATCATAAACGAGCTTAGACTGGTGATAAAAACAAATGAACCGGAACAACTATACAATAAAACTCTTGTAAGAGAAGTGAAAGAGATCAGAGAAATGCTTTTAAACCAATATGGAATGCCATTTTATAATTCGAGGAAAAAAATCGATATATGGGATGTTAAAAGAGATCCGAGAAGCTGGAAAGGCATAATAAAAAAAGCACTGGAATATCTGGATAAAAATGCTAAAAAAAGATTTTTCTTCTTCTTCCATTTTAGAGAACCTGATAGTGTAGGCCACGTATATGGAGAGGGATCAGACGAGTATAGAAAATCTATCATTTTAATGGATAAGTTGCTTGGTAGGATAAGAGAAAAACTCGATGAGATGAACCAGAGTAAGAATACATTGATATATGTCGTTTCCGACCATGGATTCGACTATGGTGGATACGACCATCATAAAGCACCACATACTTTCCTTGCAACCAATGATCCCGAGATTGTAAGAAATGGAGATAGAAAGGATTTCACACCAACAATACTTTCAAAATATAGTATTAAATTAGAGGGTATAACACCCCTTCTAGAAGGAAGCTCTTTGACTGAGAAACCAGGTTCTAAGGGATTGAAAAAAGAGACATATAAGGAAAAAGCAGATAATAAAGACAGAGAATATATGATATTCAAGAATGTCGACTGAATTTGATATAAAATATCTAGACTAGATTAATAATCATGAGAATACTGCTGATAATATCCATTTTCTTGATAATAACCGGCTGTCAAACACTATCATACAAAAACAGTGAGAGTAATGACTTCAATATTCTAATCATAGGCTGGGACGGAGTCAACAGAAATCGGCTTATAAGGTTAATTGATGAGGGAAAGCTACTTAACCTAAAAAAAATATCTGATGAAGGATCCATTGTCTCCCTGGATATAACGACTGGAAAAACAGATACAAGACCTGGATGGACTGAAATACTAACGGGGTATGAACCATCAAAGACAGGGACATATTCTAATATAGACTACCGTCCAATCCCCTCAGGTTATACGATATTTGAGAGAATAGAGGATGAATTCGGGGATGAGAATATCACAACAATACTTTTATCAGGGAAAGGAAAGATGTCTGGTGCTGAACAACCAAGTGATATCGAATCCCTTAAGACAAGATTTGATAAGCTATTAGAAGATTTGGAAATTGATACGCTCAACAAGACCCTATGCATCCCTTTTCAACAGGAAGATATTATTGACAAACAGGAGATTATGTATCGAATCACATTATGCCTACTTTATAAAAATGTTTTTGGTCAAAATATAGACCCGATAAAGGATAAGTATAAGATAAAAAAACTGAAAAATGATGCATGGAATATATACGGCAATATTTTTTATAACACACAATCAAATGTCGACATATATGATAATACATATAATTATAGAACTAGTGATGAAATCGGCGAATCAACCTTGAAATATCTTGAAGAGTATTACACTAATAGATTTGTTTTCCTCGCGCATTTTTCTGAACCAGACATATCAGGCCATAAGTACAATGAATCATCTATCCAGTACAGTGAAGGTATTGTAACCGTTGATAGATGGCTTGGTAAAATCATGGATAAGTTGAAAAGCCTTGGGATATATGAGAAAACACTGATCTATGTTGTCTCTGACCATGGATTTGACAGAGACGGGTATTACCATTGGTGTGCCCCATACACATTCCTTGCTACAAACGATCCGATAATTATGAGAAATGCCGATAGAAAAGATATTACACCCCACATACTTGACCGAATTGGGATAGATGTAGAGAAGATCTATCCCAGAATGGATGGAAGACCGCTCACAGATAGAGAGGGTAATCCAGGATTAGTATATAAAAGATTTAATAGAAGTTATTGTAAAAAAGTTTTAATCGATCATGATCAAACGATATAAGATAAATTTCAAAAGTTTATATATACTAGAGTACATAATCATGTTATCGATTAGGTGAAATAATAATGATACAGACTCAAGGACTTGCAAAATTAAAATTCATACAATTTTTCACACTATCTCTAGTCTTCAGTGTGATAGCTGGAATACTCGCAGTAGTATTGTATTCTTCAGGTGCGCAAGGATTTGGAGGAATAATGTTTGCACTAATCCTTTCAGGCATCATGTTGTTCATTCAGTGGATGCTCGGACCAACACTCATCAAGATGATGACCAAGATGAAGGAGATTAATGCAAACGATGCTCCTGAACTGCATGAAATGGTTGGAAGATTTGCAAAGGAAGCAGGTATCCCCAAGCCAAAAGTATTTGTTGTAAATGATACAAATTTATATAATTTTATGAATAAATTTAAA
>CAYREE010000005.1:0-37247 GCA_964423225.1 uncultured archaeon
ATTATTTGACTTTATAATGCAGGACTATATGATCTCCGTATTGTCGAATTCCGTCAAGGACTAATAGATGATCCCCCTCAATATTATGCTGGATGGCATCAGTCGAACCCTCTACGATTATCGGATAGACTAGCATATACATCTCGTCGGCAAGCCGCTCCCTGATCATTCTTGTAGAAAGTACTGAATCACCTTCTACAAGAACCGTGTACAATTCGTTGTCACGAAGGTATTCAATCGTCTTTTTTAGATTAATAGCATATTGTCCAAATGTCTTCACCTCGACTTCCGGGTGTTTTTTAGTGATCTCCCGAATCCTTGATGGGGGAGCACTCTTTGTGACAATAAGTGTTATCTCCTTCTTCTTGCCCTCGAAAACCCTTGCAGTAGGTGATAAAGTGCAATTCTTATCTAATATAACAATCCTAGGAGATCTTCTAATAGAAGATTTGGATGAGAATTCAGAGTCGTCCTTCTTAACTGTGCGAGAATCAACAATTAATGCATCAACCCTTCCCCGAAGCTCTTTTTTCCTAGCCTCGTTCAAGGTGTTCTTCAATTGTGGATCGTCTATGAGCTTACCATTCAAACTCATGTTCATATCCAAGATGATGCGAGTATGGGGCATTTTGATACACCTGATTAACTATTCAACTCACTATTATTAAGTAATATACAATGGATTTGAAGTTACAGATGCTGATACCTGCCATGCTACTATTAACGGTTTTCATCGCATTATACATGCATCCACTCAAAGATGAAGTATCCACTGATTGCAGAATCATAAAATCGATGACTGACATACAAACTTGTATTGGAAAGAATATCACCGCCATTGGAACGCTAGAATGCAATGTTCCGAAGGGCATGAGGAAGGGAGGAGTACACTTCCTAGTCTTTAAAGATGGCACACAATTAAAATTTTTAGAAGAATATCCAACATGCAAAGACCACGACGGGAATAAAGTTGAAGTTACAGGAATGCTCTATCAATGTGGAAGAGAAGCCCAATGTTCAGGTATCGGATTATCAGGACTCGATTCAATCAAAACACAAGACTGAACTACTTTTTCAAAGCTTTCTCCACGTCTTCCTGTGTATTCCTCAGCCTAATAAACCTGGTCTGACCGCGTCCCGATGCTGCCACAGTATCTATCAGCTTGCAGTGTTCCAGTTTCTTAAGCATCTCATTATAGCGTTTGACTCCAAGTCCCATCGCATCCCTCATCTTATCATAGATGGCTCCCGATTTCTCCCCGTCATTCAAAGCAATGACTCCAAGAAGCTTCTTCTCGTCTTTACTCAATGCTTTTACAGTCTCTATAAGATCAAGTTTCTGAGAGTCTTTCTCATATGCCTCTTCAACATGACTCTTATCCACATTTCTTTTCGCATCGCGTTCAGCAAGTAATGCTGCACGACGTATCAAATCTATACCGACCCTGAGGTCTCCTTGTTCAGCGGTTTTCTCTGAAACATATTCAACCAAGCTTTTCCCGATGACCCCCTCATATAACCCGTATTTCACCCTGTTTGACAGTATATCACAAACCTCATCCTGACTATATGGTGGGAAATAAACTCTCACCGGGTTGAAGACGCTGAGCGTCTTTGCTTCAAGTCCTTGCATAACATTCTCATCTATCATTATGCCGATGATACCAACCTTATCATAACCATATGTTGAATGCGCTTTCAGTAGATCAATAAGAAGATTGTTGACAGTCTTGTTCAAAAACAATAAGTCCAATTCATCCAATGCGACGCACAAGGTCTTACCTTCACGCGCAAGCTTCTTAAAAACCTTCTCCTTTATCGCGTTCAACGGCTTGCCAGTATCCGGGGGACTGTGACCGAAGACTTCCTCATGTATCCTAGAGAAAATACTAAAGCGAGTATTATGATCCTCACAATTCACGTATACCGTAGTGATCTTACCACTCAACTCCCTTACCTGGTTGAACAAGTATTTCACACAAGTCGTCTTACCCGTACCAGGCGGCCCGTGGACGAGAGTGTTTATCGTGTTCACACCCCGTAATCCAGGCTTTATTGAAAGAGAGATCTCCTTCATCTGGTCGTCGCGGTGGATGAAGTCTTCTGGAACATAACTAGGGGTGAAGACTTCCTCGCTCTTAAAGAGCGTTTCCTCTGCTAGAAGTATGTCTTGTGGTTTCATTTCTGTGTTATTATTGTTATTGTGTTAAAAAAGAGGGGTCTGGGGCAATAGTTTCGAAGGTGGTTTATTAGATGTATTTAGGCATGAAGCCTAGTTGACGGTAGGCGTACAGTTTGTCCTTACTGTCGCCTGGGGGGGTTTGACATGATTCCAATCCAGCCATCCAAGTGATTGTCCTTTTCATCTTTTATTTTACCTCGTCTTTTTGCCCCAGATGATCCAAGTGGATTATGATCCTTGGGGTGAAGCACCCCAACCACCCATCCGGATTATAGAATTCTCGCACGTTTAAAAAACACTTATCTAAGAGAGCAGTGGAAAAGTATTAGTTAAGACTTTTAGTGTATAGTACTCCATCGACTCTATCATCAAGCCCACCGATTATTCTTTGTCCTACTCTAAAGCTTGCTCTTTGATATCCCTTATCAGTGGATTCGTCTTTTACTGGTACTATAGAATTAAGTGATGTGGAACCATATTTTCTTGCTACTTGTTCAGAGACTCTGATAAGACCCTCGAATAGCTCTGGCTTGTCATGATCTTCATCCAGTACTGGTCCATAGACATATGCTTGGCCGTTTGGGTTAAAGAGCATTCCCATGACACCTACAACATTTTCCCGGTCCTTTAATCCTAATAGGACTCCGGACCATGACATCATACGCAATGTGAATGTACTTGGCTCCATAGTGGAATTTTCAATTCCTACGAGTGTAGCACCTAATATGTCCTGATCGCTTTTGAGCTGTTGTAATGAAATATCTTGGATTGTCTCAGGTATTTCTAATGGAGGATATTTTAGATGGAATCCTACTCCCGTGGCTTTCTTAAAGTATAGCATGCCACGTTTCTCTTGGCAATGCTCTGGCCTTATGATATGTGCGACCTGAAATCCTTGATCGAATGCTTTTTGGATATTGGGGAAATCGTTATCCTCTACTGCTAACTCGTTTTTTCCTGTAGTATCATGTCTTCCCATTATCTTGATTTGTCCGTCTCTGATCCTTGAACCAACGTCTTTCTCATCTATCTGTTCTACTGGTAATCCTACTGTTCGACGTGTTAATAATCTGTGTTCATCGGGTCCGTATATGTCCCTTCTAAATCCTATCCCAATGTTGCCTGCCTTGTTGATTATTGCATTGACTGCCGGTCCGTTAACCGGGTCTACAGTCCCCCAGGTAAAACCGTATCCTTGTTCAGCGACATCTTTGTCAACATGGTCGTATAGGCTTCTTGATAGTTGTCCTCCCCTATATTGTTCTGTTATCGTAATCCCATGCCTGAATACTCCCCTCTCTTTTTCTGGGGGAAAGACATACTGGCACATACCAACAAGCATTTTATCGTCCCATGCGCCTATCTCTCGTCCAGCACGGGCTATTAGCTGGTGAGTGTATAATGATTCAGTCCTTGTTTTACCAAATCCGAGGAAATCAATGTATCTTGCCATGATAAGATCTAGATCTTCTGTGATGGCCCCGATCTTTACCCTGTCCCTCATGTATTCTTTGGGACGGACGGGCAGATCACCAGTTTGTGTTGCTCTAAGATATGAATTCATTATCACTCCTTTACCATCAAGTATAATTCCTTGTCGACTTCAAATTCTTTTTTATTCCAATTCCTTGGAACAATACATACGAGCTCATATCCTTCCGCTAATATTGTCTTGATGAGTCCATAGTTGTTAATGTCCACGAGCATATTCTTATTGGATGGATTGTATTCCATATAGCTTTTAATATATCTTGCATCATGATACTCGTATTTTTCTCTTTCATCACCCCTAGTCCTTTCACAAATCAGTCTGTGATGTCCTTTTCCGAAAAAATCAAGTATCATAAATTTTCCCTTATAGTTATACTGATTAAGTGTGGATGAGGCGGCTATTATGTCTTCTGGCATGAGAGAAAGAAAGATCCGTTTCCTATTGAAAAACTCTAATATCTCATCTACTCTATCATGGATTAATCTTCGTATTTTTTCCCTGATATAACCCGGCTTTACCGCTGTTCCATAAATATATATCCCGTCGCTTCCATCGAATATGAATTCAGAAACTGCTGCTATCGCCTGGGTCTCATTGTCAATGATACCCAGAAATAATCCGACCTTTGACAACATCATAAGGTTTTGTAAGCTTTCTGCATAGTCTCCAAACGCATTTTTCTCGATCTTGTGGATTTCCAGGATCTGGTCAGGAGTATCTAAAATGCATATCTTGTAGTTACCAGCATCTTCATCTACTGGTAATTGTACTGGTTGTCGCACATGGAGTGGATCAGCAGGTTTTAGTATGATAAGCTCTTCCCCTTCACTCGATTTCACAATCATTACCCCATCATATGACTCTTGATACTTCTCAGGATTAGATAAGAATGATGCAAGCGGTATTGCATATGTGGTGGTTGGATCTTCCGGCTCAACAAGGATCGGTATCTCCCCACCAACCTTAGACGAAATTTCGTCCATACCCCCGGTTGACTGATCGTCTTTTGTTTTAATAACAATGAAGACCCGGCTCTCCGGTCCATAGAAATCATTTTGAATCCGTCTAATACGATACCCGTTTTTAAGGAATGTCTTAACCAATCCGATATTGCTCGTCTCAATCGCAGACCAGATCCGGGGTTTAGTGCAATGATTCTCAGCCTCTATCAGAAGCCTGCTTGGTATATCCAAACCAACCCTGTATTTGGAAGTGCTTATCGTATGTATGAATCCCCAACCGCTTCTATCATAAAATAAATCAAGTATCCCCACTATCCTACCCGCCGATTCTGCAGTTATCACTATTCCCGTGTCCTGCACCATCAATGGGAAGAACACCTCTTCTTCAGTCAGGCCAAGATCATTTAAACCTTCCCTGAATGATTTCTTGAATACTTCTAGATCACTTACTCTCTTTGTCTGGATGTCTAATGCATCCTTGTTCAATCCAATATCATTTTCCGCGATATTATATCTTCTCATCAAATATCCTAATAGTTCCTTTTCGCCTCCAGCATCCGTCATCATCTTCTTCATCAATTCAAAGGATAATGCAGAATCAACTATTGATTTAATAACCGTATTATCACCCACCTGTCTTATCTTCGCAGCATCATTCTTGATCTTTACAATCTCTTCTTGATAGTCTTTGTCAATCGTAACATAATCCAAGAACTTGATGGGATCAATACCTGTAGCAAGAACAAGAGACTCCAGTTCAGAAGTCAACTCACTGTAAGTCCTATATGCAGTACTCTCCTTATCCTGTATGGATTTCAACCTATCAGACATATTGGAAGACAATGCGCCAAGGCTTTGACCTCTAGATTATCAAGGTCTGGGAAATCCATGATAGATAATTTAGGAAAAAAGGGTTAATTAGAATGATTTAGCAAAAGTTTATCTCACGAATGCCAATCTAGTATCTTCAGAGTCTGTTTAGGTCTGTGACTTCTGCTTCTGAGACGCCGTCGATATCATTGATTTTATCCTGTAGTTCGTCCATCCCACCCTGCTTGTCGTTTAGTAGAATGTTCACCTCTAGGGCTGATAATCCGAATGCGATCGGCTTGACCTCTGAGCTGTGTACTTCGGCTTTCTCACCGACTAGTTCCCTAATCTTCTTGTCTATGCCATCCAAGTCTACTTCAATATCGTCGGGCATGATCCTTAGTCTTGCAACAACATTCCAGTCACTCATTTTTTCTTCACATCCTTTACAATGATCCTCATTTCTCCAGGCAGTTTCTTCATAGCGGACTTGAATGTGGCCTTTATGACATTCAGTCTAGGATCAGTTATGTCAAAATAGACGGTGAATAATGCCTGGCCTTTATGGACTCTCGCACATCTTCCAATAGGTTTTCCGAAAGCTCTTCTCATACCCTCTGAAACCCTGTCTGCTCCTGCACCACTTGCCTGAACATTCTGCCTCATGACATGGTGTGGGTATACTCTAACCTTGAAATAGTAGTTTGCAACACCGATCTTCTTTTCAAGACTCTTTTGCACATTAATCCTTGTTGCCTCAAGTGCATTATGCCTTACCTGAGTATTAGTCGTGTAGACAATCGACACTTCAGTATTGAATTCTCCGATAGGATTACCCATATCAAACCTGTTTATCTTCGATGCTGGGATTCCTGTAATATATGATTCAGATGGATTATTCGACACTCTAGTATATGCTGGACTGTCCCACCTGTAGCATTTTGCTGGTCTAATACCTGCCATTTTATTAAAACACCTACGCTAAATAGAATCAACTGTCGAATATATATGAATTATTCCTTTATAAACTGTTTTTATCATCTACTACAAATAATATCTACTATGGTTGGTGCAGATCCCAGCTTTACACAAGCCCATATAGTCCGCACACTCTTCATATTGGATGAGAGTATGATGGGCCGAAAAAAGCTTGTTAAAGTACTTGGACTTGGCGAGGGAAGCGTTAGGACGATAATAAAAAGATTGACAAAGGATGGTCTGATAGACTCGTCTAAGAAAGGTCATTTTCTGACTACTGAGGGAAAACGATGGATAAACTCTATACAAGACAGGTTTACACGGCCTTATTCAGTTGAATCAGATCTTGTTGAAGGGTTTAAGTCATTGATAGTCGTTCATAATGCTGTGGGAAGACTGGGTTCGATTGTTTCTTATCGTGATGTGGCGGTTAAGGCTGGTGCTTTAGGGGCTTTGATCTTGAAGAATGATGGTGGAAAGCTTGTTTTTCCGTCGGCAGAGGATGATTTAAAAGGTTTTGAGGGGGAGATTGATACTGGTAGGTTAAAGCTTACTGGTGATGATGTTATTGTCATAGTCTTTGCTAATACTTATGAAATCGCTGAGTCTGGGGCAGTGTCAATAGCATTGGATTTATGCGGTTTTTGAAGCCATGCAGTTGGAGCGTTTTTTATCTTCTTTGATCTCTTGGCATACCCAGCTATGTGTTTCATCATCCGAGAATTTTATCAGGCATGAGTCATGCAATCTTTTATTCTCTATCTTCAAGCATATCTTCGGGTCATTATTGTTGATTGCTCTATAGTAGTAGAATCTTGACTTGCATTGGTTTATCAGATTAACATCCTTGTTTTCAAAGCAGTGTTGAAGATCTCCTGTTGAGACTGCTTTACATCTGTATCTCAACTCATCTGGTTTTATCAGTTCGCATATCTCAGGCCTTTTTTCTTCGATGGCTGTCTGATACTTATCCATATCGTTCATATCTTGTATGTGTGTCAGGTTGATCCAATCATTGGTGCCAGTGTGATTTTCTTCAATACCTGGATTGTCTGGTATGATAGAGTATACGGAGTATATGATGGTCACTGTCATAATGATTAAGATTATGATTATCTCTTTGAGTTGAAAATCCATCGTAATATATTCTATATAGTATTTATTAGAAGTCATCAAGTGATGATTGTTTGGACTTTTCAATGGTGCCCCAGCTTTTCCTCACATAATCCGGTAGATTACCTTCCCGCACTAATTTATCGACAAACTGTTTTGTGGTGGGGTCTGAAGGATATCCTGATCCAAAGTCTCCATGTTTTTCCTTGAGTTTTTCAATATAATCATCCCTCTCAACTTTAGCTATAATGGATGCTGCCGAGGCTTCAATGTATGTGTCGTCGGCCCTATGTTCGGCTATTATCTTTGGGACAATTGCTTTTGGATCCACGCTTTCGATACATGCGAGAATCCTTTTTTTATAGTTTTCTGCAATGCTGTCTGTCGCATCCACATATATGATGTCGGGTTTTGTTTTGAGGCCTGTTATCAGTTCCGCTGTCTTATATGCTTCTATCAGATTTAATGACATTTTTTTTCTGAGCCTGTCTATGTCTTTTGGTTGGATATAGATGCTATTCCATTCTACCGCGATTTTTTTCACTAGGGGCATCAGATGATTCCTTCTTTTTACAGCGATTTTTTTTGAATCTCGTACTCTTAACTCCCTTAGTTTATCACAGCCTTCTTCATCTAGCACTGCTATTGCAAGGACTAAGGGACCAATAACCGGCCCTCTACCAGCTTCATCTATTCCACAGGTAAGATTCATCAGATCATCTCATTATTAGTTTTTAAGAACTAGGCTTGTTCTTCTTGTTCTTCAGATTTGTCTTGATTGCCAAGAAGGCGACAAAGGTTATGCATGATAAGACTAATAGTATCATGAATATCAAGAGCCCTGTTTTACCTTCCTTAATCTCTTTTTTATTATAATCTTTGTCTAGAAAATCGACTACTTTAATGAAGTCTTTTACGATTATATCTTCCTCGTTTTCATTCATTTTTTTTATCTTCTCTTTATCTACTGGCGTATCTATATCCTCCCTGGGGTTTTCTGTCCATAAGTCTTCTATCCGGGGGGGTCTAGCTTGTTCTTCTACTTCCCTGGGCTTGTCGTATTCATCCTCTAATACAACTGGTTCTTTCGGCGTGGTTTCTACATCTTTGGCCACTACTGGTTTTGATAATATTGTTGTCGATGTAGTCTGCTTTATCGTATTATCTTTTAAATCACTGGCTTTGGTGATTAGCTCGTCTATTATCGTATCAATATCGTCTTTATCGACCTTGAAAATGATTTTAGAATCCTCCCTGATTTTTCTGCCGGTTCTTTGTTTCCAATGGGTGAATGAGCAGAATTTACTTGCATTCCAATAGTCCTCTCTTCTAAGCAGTACTTCATCAACTTCATCCATCAGGTCTTTACCACTACAACCCTTATGGTATTCAGGATCCACTTGGTATAGTGGATATTGGCTGTCGGCGAAATATTGTGCTGCAGTGCAGAATAATTGTACTCTAAGACAGCCAGTATTTTTCCCAGCTTCTTCGAATAGTTGGTCATATACTTCTTTGGATGGATTGGACGGGTCTGTTAGGCTTTTACACACCCAATTCCGATGGGCGTTCCACTTCCAGATCGGGCATCTTGTATAATCCTTATGGTTTTCAATATTGTCAAATAATGTGTCTGTAATACCCAGGATACCTACTTGTTTGTTCTCCCGGCATCTGGTTCCTGCATCTTCATCAAATGTAGCTGCGATGATGTCGCAGTATCCATCAGCGAATTCTCCGAGGCATGTTGTAGTATCAGAACCCCAAGCATTGATAGAGACTTCAGAACATATGAGTTTATGAGTTTCAGATCCCCACGCATTCACCTGCAAGATCAGCGAAAAGACGGCTAACAATGCTAGATAATACCTCATTATAATACATTAATGATAAGTCCTAATAAAAAAACTTTTTAAATATTATCCTGATTATTAATCATTCTATACTATCTAATAAGGTTAGGATGACTGGCAAAGATGTGAATATTAAGGTCGGTTTGGAGATACACGTGCCTTTGAAGACAGGCCAGAAACTCTTTTGTGATTGTCCAACTGATTATTGGGATGCTGAAAGCCCGAATATTCATACATGTCCTGTTTGCACAGGAATGCCTGGTTCAAAACCGTTTCCATTGAATGCCAGGGCTCTTGAGACTGCGGTTATGGTAGCTCAGCTTTTAGAATGCAAGATTATACGGGATAATATCTTTGTGAAACGCAAGCATTATAACTATCCGGACCTGCCTTCAGGTTATCAGAGGACTAGTGAGCCTGTTGGAGTGGATGGGAAGCTTGGCAGTGTTGGCATCTGGGAGGTCCATCTCGAAGAGGATCCTGGAAGATATGATTTGAAGACTGGTTTCGTCGACTATAATCGTAGTGGTGTAGCATTATTAGAGATTGTTTCCGCCCCTGACATGAAGGGCCCTGAGGATGTCCGGTTGTTTCTAAGAGAGCTTGTCAACCTTTTAAAGTATACTGAACGTATCGTGGATGTTGGTGGTGTGATGCGTGCAGACGTTAATATCAGTATTGAAGATGGTGCAAGGGTTGAGATAAAGAATATTAATAGTGTTCAGGGAGCTTTTAAGGCAATCCAGTACGAGGTTATTCGTCAGAAGAATATGATGAGGCGCGGAGTAAAAGTGATCCAGGAGACTCGTGGTTTTGACGAGAAGACGATGGTAACCATCTCACAGAGAGTCAAGGAGACGGCGGCAGACTATAGGTATATTCCAGACCCTGATATCCCCCCGTTGTCATTCAACAATGATTATACTGATGCAATCATTTTACCTGAGACACCACAGTTACGGAAAAAGAGGCTTATCAAAGACTTCGGTGTTAGGGAAGACTATGCTCAGACCATGGTGAGAGATAAGGATATCGCAGACTTCTATGAAAAGTCTGTAAAGAATTATGACCCTGATTTCACTGCTATGTGGGTTGTCCGGGATGTTCTAAAACAATTAAATTACCGGGGTGTTGAACTGCGTGACACAAAGCTCGACTATAAATTATTCATTGAAGTATTAGGCCTACTGGACTCTAAGAAGATAACCGAGAATGTCGGAAAAAAGATTATTGAACGTGTAATCGATTCTGGTGAGAGTCCGAAAAAGATTGTGAAGGATGAGGGTCTTGGGAGGGTGTCAGAGTCGTCAGAGCTTGAGGAAATGGTTGAAGTTGTCATATCTGAAAATCCTCAGGCAGTAACCGATTTTAGCTCTGGTGGGGGCAAAGCCTTGAATTTTCTGATGGGCGATGTTATGAAGAGGATGCAGGGGAGGGCTGATTCTAAGCTGGTCTTAGATCTGCTTAGAAAAAGACTGGACGATGGTCAATAAAAAAGACTCAGATTGGAAGGTTTTTATCGAGGGTTTAATAGATTTTCTTGATGGGCGTTCCACTTCATCTAAGCAGATGGGTTTGATGATTGAAAATAGTTGGAGTATTATTGTCTATAATTTTTACATGCTTATTTTCCTATTTATCTTTGCGTCTGTCTTACTTGTTTTGCTTACACCCGTCTTATTAGCAACTGAAAACGTGTATATGCGGGGTGTTGGTGCTACTATACATGTTGGTGCGGGACTATTTCAGTTTTGCCATCAATTGCCCTACCGATCGTTTGTCATCAGTGGCATACCATATCCTGTTTGCGCCCGGGATATCGGGATATATGTTGGTATTGTATTGGGTTTGTCGACAGTCTTTTACAGGGATAAGATTCCCTTGAAGATGACAAGCGTTATTTTCCCGATTCTCTTGACCCTACCCATCTTGATTGACGGAGTCACACAGACGATCCTACATCTTAGGGAGAGTAATAATCTGCTCAGATTGCTCACTGGATCTGTATTTACTTTCGGATGGTCGTCTTTTATCGCTAACCGTATAGTCCTCTGGAAATATCCTGATTTTACATCTAGGATAGGTGTGAAGAGTATTCTAATCGACGGATTAATTGTGTTGTGTGTAATACTTTTTCTAACCTTTAATTTTGCATCTCTTGTAGGTGGTGTCTACATGTCGAGGCAGGAGGCGGAAGACAGGGCTTTGAAAACAACTGAGTTAGCTCCTTCCTTAGTAAAGTCTTTTTATGTATCTTCTCTTACACCCCTAACCGTTTCAGAGGATCTTTTTTATGAGAATAACCGGGATGTCATCCTTGATGATATCCGGAATTTTGATTGGGCGAAGAGATGGGCAAACAGGTATCATCTCCAAGATGAGGAATACACTAAAAATTATTTTAACTCTGATAATATCTCTGTTTCATTCAATAACACCAGGGATTTCTCTTTCATGTCTTTTTTTCATGCAATATCTGAGAAAGAACATAGGCTTGGGATTTGGGTGATAGTATTATTCAATGAAACTTATAGCCAAGGAGATTCTGTGTTTGTCTCATCTGGTAGGGGTGAATACTATTATTTCGACGCATTTTCTGGAAACTTGATGAGTAAAGAGATACACTAACACATTTTTTAACTAGTTTCTACAATTAAAATAGGCGATGTCATACAAGGTATTTGCAATACTAATATTGCTAGCGGTCTTAATGTCTGGATGTTTGAGGCAGTCAACATGCAGTGACGGAGTGAAGAACCAGTTAGAGGAAGGAGTTGACTGTGGTGGACCATGCCCTCCCTGTGTGGATGTTCAAGGACCTATAACGACTTTACCTGCTGTCGAGGAATGTAGTGTTTTTGGTGAAGCGCTTGCGGATAAATGCTATTATGGAAAAGGAACCAAGACCTTGAATGAGACGTTATGCATCGAAGTTAAAGATTCTTTCATGCGGGATTCGTGTTATCGTACTATCGCGGCTGAAAAATTGAATCCTGTAATATGTAATGAAATAGTCTCTGAGATAGAGGAGGCTGAGTGTTTCAAACAGGTTGCTGTGAAAACAGAGAATCATACTACCTGTCTTTTGATAAAAAATGTTGTTCAGAGAGACACGTGTTTATATCGTATTGCATCAGATCTTGAGTACGGTGAGATCTGCGATCTTATCGAGCAATCATCTTCAAAAAATCGTTGTCTTGCACTTCTTAGACAAGATCCATCATATTGTGCCAAGATCGAATCTGACAAGGGTAGAGACTGGTGTTATAACCGGGTTGCATCTGTTGATCCGAGGACGAAGACTTGCGATCTAATAGAGAACTCCGCTACAAAGGATAACTGTCTTTATATCGTTGCTGAAAAGAAGTTGGAATCAACAATCTGCAATACTATCACCAATGCGACGGTGAAAGAAGATTGTGATGGCAATGTAAAACAGATAATTGAACGGTTGAAAAAAATACAGACTCCGATAACAGACTCAACTAATAATTCAGTCAACCTAGATGTTAGGAATGTTTAATCCCTTCTTCTTGATTCTTTTCCCTACAGGTTTTAAGATATCGATCAGGGCATCTCCGACAGCATTCTTAAGATCCTGTGGATGAAGTTTTTTAGACTCATAGTCATTGAGCAGTGAGTTAAAGTCTTCATAGTCCTGATTTCCACCGAATTTTTCAGGTCTTTCGACTTTTAAAATGTTTTGTCTTGGATAGATGATGAGTTTACATGTATCTAATACTGGATTGTTTTCAGTTTCGGGTGGGCAGTATGATGAATTGATTTTTTTCTTAATGGCTTCTGGCGTATCATCTACCGCGATTATCGTTTCTGGTTTTGACGAGCTCATCTTTGAGTCCGGTCCGCCAAGCGAGCACATCAATGGTGTGTGTATGCATACTGGTTTCTTGTATTCTAAGTCAGGTAATGTTTCTCTTGCCAGCATGTGTATTTTTCGTTGTTCTATCCCGCCATACGCGATATCTGCTTCGAGTGCTTTGATGTCGACAGCCTGCATAAGCGGGTATATGGTTTGTGATACATGCGCATTGTCGATGTCCCGGGCTATCTCCTGCATGCTTCGTAACGCCCTCTTCATAGTTGTTTTAACTCCAAGCTGTAAGACATCATGGATGTATTCTTTCTCGTATTGAAAGCTTGATCCTAAGACAAACTCTGCTTTTTCAAGGCCGAGACAATCGAAGCATTCCCTCCAGTATTTCGTCATCTGACCTATCCATTCTTCGCTTCCTTTATGGTTGAGGAGTGTGTGTACGTCGGCAAATAATATTTTAACCTTAAATCCTTCCTTTTGGAAGTCAATAAGTTTTTGTAGTGTTACCATGTGTCCGATGTGCACTGGTCCAGAGGTCTCATAACCGCAGTAGACTATAGGCTTATTATTACGGATGTTATCAAGTTCTTCTTCAGTGACTATCTCGACCGTGTTCCTCTTTACGAGGTCTTCTTCACTCATTCTTCAGGGCTTCCAGGTCGCTTACTATGTTCCATAACGCTGTTTTTGCATGCATTGGTATGTTAACATCATTGACTATCTCGTCTATCGTGTAAATCACTGATGTGACTTTCACTGCCTGGTCTTGATCGTCTTTGAGTAGTTCTTCCTTGATTTTGGACAGTACGATCTTAACCCTCTTGGGCATCGAATGGTCGTTTGTCACATCGTCTATTTTTTCAATAACGTCTTTAATATCCATTTTACACCGTTGTCTAATTGATCTTATAGAACAAAGACAGCTTAATTATGTTCAATATTGTTTATAAATAATAGTTATCATTATCTTTTATGGTTTTGGATAATATATTGAATCCTAGAATTCTGAGAGAGAAACCTTATTATTCTGCGTTTATGAGCTTTATATTCGTGATATTGGGTTTTTTCACGGCATCATTTATCTTTGCTAGTCAGATGAGTATTGTGATGGTTGCTTTATCCAGTCTTTTTCTACTTCCTTATGTTGTTAAGATTTTCGAGTTTGATGAGTTGAATATTAATATCGATGAGACTTCACAAGAAGATCTAGAGGCTTGGGTGCATAAGTGTTTGAGGGATGGATACACTATAGAACAGATCAAATTCAATCTTATCCAGGATAATCTCGACAAGCCGGATTCTGTGATATATGATCTTACTGGGGTTGATCGTGTCTTTGTGAAATATATGGAGTCTTCAAACCTATTTGTAAGACATCGGAATATCATTAATTTTTATCTTTTCCTATTCCTTGGCGCGTCGATTGCATTCATGCTGCTTTATGGAAGCTTGAATAATGAGTTTGTAGGTGTTGCATTTGAGAATCAGCTTGATGTCATCCGTCCAGGTCCACAAGGCATGTTCAGGGGAGAGAAGTTATTCGGTCCGATAGTCGTCAATAATCTTAAAATAACCCTTATCTGCGTATTGTTATCATTACTTTATGGGTCTGGAGCGATATTCATCCTTAATTATAATGCTTCTATTGCTGGTGTGATGTATGGTAGTAGTATTCGGACATTGCTCTGGGGCACTTCAAACCTTTATCCTAACCTGTTATTGTATCTGCCTCATACGACAATTGAGATATTCGCTTATCTTCTCGCAGCGATCTCAGGTGGTATATTATCCAAGGCTGCTTCCGGGATTCAACCGGGTAGTGAGGAAATATGGTTGAAGGATGGTTTGATATTGCTTTTCATAAGCATTGTACTCATCTTCATTGGCGGATTTGTAGAAGTGCAGGTAATCGTATAAATGAGCTTATTTATCCTTGGTTTTCCTATATTATACTATGGGTAAAGACAATTGTAAGTATTGTTATCTATTTTTTTTACTTAGTTTCATCCTTGTCATGCTCTTTGTATTCAACCTAGATTGTATTACTCATTCGACTCCTGTGGCAAAGTTTTTTACTGGTCCTGAATCCTGTGAAAAATCCTCTCTATCAATCATCGGGCAACAGCTTTATACTGATGAGCAAGTCTTTGATGCTAGTATTGTATATACTCCATATGAGAAGCGGAGTATCACTTATAATTATCGTCTATTCAGTGTGGATGCGGATGATAATTTCATTTTGATGTCCTCTAATTCCGGTGACATGATAACTTCTGACAGATTCGAGTTCCAGGCTTCAAGATTATATATGATTGGGGGTCTTGACCTTGATGATGCTAAGGTCTCTCAAATTAATCTTCCGCAAGGTGATTATGTCTTGCATGCTTCTGTGAAAAGCGGTGATTGCGAGTGGACTGAAGCATTGAGGTTTAGGACGGTCAGACCGAAACCTGATCTTAGGGTTGGTGATATAAACTATGGTTCTGATGAGATCAAGTTCACTGTGACTAATAAGGGCGGTCAGACTGCAGAGAAATTCATGACACGTTTCTGGGTTAATGATAATGTATTGGCTGACAGGCTTACTGAAAACCTTGGCCCTGGAGCAAGTGTTGAATTAACTGTTGATGGATCTGTTGGAATTGGTGATGATTTCTCAATTCACGCAGACTATTATGAGTGGGTTGAAGAGTCAAACGAGGATAATAACAAATATCCTTGATGAAAAATCTTTTTTTTTTAGAATAGTAGGTCCCAGAGCCAGAAGTTAGATATAATCGTTGTTGTTGTCGTACTTGTTGTGGTTGTTGATGTGGTGCTTGATAAAGTTGTTGTTACTATTGTCGTTGATGTTGTTTTTAGTATTATGGTTGATGTTGTAGTTGAAGCGTCTTCGTTTATCTCTCCGCATATCCTGAAGTTTGGATAGGCTTCATGAAAGTGTTGTAGTTCCCAGTCGTATCCGCTATTGTATGATTTATACACGTCGCCTTTCGCATCATATGGCATGAATCGTGGATTACTGCTTGCAATTACTATCCAATAGCTGGGTGCATCTTCCTCGAATTCTAGGGTGATGTAGTATGTGCCAGTCTTCATTAGTTTTTCAACCATTATGTTCGTCCAGGAGGCGTCTTTAATATTATGGTATATCGGAATCTCCATAAAGGGTATGTATTCAGATATGAATTCATCACCTCCTGGGGATTTCCCTATCCTTATGCTCACATCTTTCTCATAGAATTTGTCTCTTGCGAGCATAAGACTGATGCCTTCCACATATATTTCTTCAGTGACTTTGAATCCGTATGACTGGATGTTTTTAGATCCTCCAATCATGTGCTGTATCCCATTGATCTCGACTTGTCCAATCAATATCTCATCTTGATGTGTGCACCATGGGTTGCCTGTGAATCTTCCTGCTGGATCAACTAATTTTTTGGGACTTAGAAACATTAGGACAGTGAATATCAGGGGGATCAATAGTATGATTGAGAGTATGGTCCTAACCCGGGTTTTCATATGTTTAATCAGGGGTTTTATCTGTTAAAAAATCAGGATTTTAAGGCTTTAATCTCGAGGATTCCGTTTCTGTATCTTATATCTGTCTTTTTTGGCTTGATTTTCGGTGTCTGATGTATTGAAGCATATCCTATTGGTTCAATCTTTAACTGGATGTTCTTCTCGTCAATGGTTATCTGTATGTCTTCAGCCTGGACTCCGGGAAGCTCATATGTTAATATGAGATTCTCGTCTGTCTCATTGCATTCCATATATGGTTCTTCAGATCCTTGGCTAAATGTCAGGTTGCAGGTTGATGCCAATAATTGCCTTGCAAGATATAAGAGGACATCCTCTATTCTTTCTGCCATCGTTGGGTAACAATTAATACTCTGATTATAAAAAGCCAGCTATTTTTTTTACAATAAATCCTGATAATAATGATGGATTTGTTTGGTAAGGGTGCGGAGGCGAACTTGTATCGTGACGGGGACAAGTTGGTGAAGGATAGGATCAGTAAGAAATACCGGGTCTCCGAGCTTGACTCTCGTCTCAGACGCCAGCGGACAAAGCGGGAGGGAAATCTCTTACAGGTGGCCAGGGAAGCAGGAGTGATGACTCCTAAAGTCTTTGAAGTCGAAAAGAAAGGATATAAGCTGGTCATGGAATATATTGACGGTCAGCTGGCCAAGGAGTATATTGATGAATCGTCTGATACTGAGATAAGGAAGATCGCTAAGAAAATCGGGGCATCTATGAAACTGCTTCATAATGTTGAGATCATCCATAATGATCTGACAACATCCAATCTCATATTAAAGGCTGATAAAGTATACTTCATCGACTTTGGCCTAGCCTATCGGTCTAGGAGGCTTGAGGATAAGGCAATGGACTTGGTAGTATTCAAAAAGAGTATTCTTGCAACGCATACTGATAAAGTTGATCTGATCTGGGATTCTGTCATCCAGGGATATGATGCTGATAAAGAGCTTATCACAAGGATTGGTCAGATAGAGAAGCGTGTACGCTATTCCTAGATTCTCCCCATAATTTTTAGGATTATATTTTTACAAGGATCTGGTATCAATCCTTTCACTGTTTTAATAATATTATTTATTGATTTATGGATGGTTTTTTGCATGATGATTCCCCGGCCCAGCAAGTAATACAATATTTTTTTTAGATTATGGTTGCTAAGATTCATGATCTGATTGTATGTCTTATATCCTAAGGATTCTGTCATCAAGCCTAGTTCTGTCATTTGTTTGCTGTTTTCATATCTATTCGAATCAGTGTAGTGTAGTTTAAGGTCTTTTATCTCATTGATTTTTTTTGCATAAGCCTTGTAGTTCTCTGCCTTATTCCAGTATGCTTCCCTAACAGACTCCCTCCTAGCTTTTTCTATGAACTCGGTTGTGAATGGGAAATGCATTAGACATCCTTTTAACCTTGATATTTTCGCATTTTTTATTTTTTTATTTCCTGCATAGATTCTTATCCTTGGATTGTATTTTACAAGTGGGTATTTGTCTATGAGTGGGTTGATGTCGAATACCCTGTGTCTCATACCACCGAATTTTTTCCCGTAACTATCGACAATGTTTTCAGGCGGATCGAAGAATGAACAAACCTTCAATGGATCATCGCCTTTATTATATTTTGTCTGAGCAAGGGGTTTATCACTGTATATATCTAGGAATAGATTGTACATGGCATCACATCCTTCAAGCTCTAGGAATTTCGTCAAGTATCTAAGATCATTCTGCTCATATCCGGGATAGATTAATAATTCATCTGCATCAACTATGACACACCAGTATCCGATACCGTATTTTTCCAGCATTTGATTCAGCCATTTTGTCCTATTTGTGTCGGAATATTTTTCAGATGTGTGAAATAAGTGGATGTTGTCATGCTCTGTCAGAATCTCTTTTGTACCATCGCTTGAATCATTGTCCAATATTATGAATCGATCCACTCCTATCTGGCAATAATAATCTATGAGGTAAGGCAGTCGAAGTTCCTCGTTTCTAACAACCATGAATAACCGGATCTCGCTTTCAGTACTTTTTTCTGGTGGACTATTGATCGGTTTCAAGCTCATCTGTATTTATTAGGATTAGGAATATTACATAGTTTTATTCTGATCTATCCTATTTTTTTATACTATGGCAGATGATCCCCAAGCAAGGATGAGGGAAGCAGCAAAATCGTTATATACTAAGGATGGAAATGTTCGAGGTAATAGTCTTGCAGTATTAAGGGAAGGTTCAGCAAATGGAGATGGTCTGACTGGTGAAATAGTTAACCATCTGGCTATTGGATTAAATGATAATAATCCGGTAATGATGCCTGAACCGGATAGAAGCGTGCTTACAGGTATGATCAAGGCTGAAGTAGATCGTGGAAAACATTTGAACACGGTAGCAGTTGATTCGCTTGCAGGTTGCCTAGAACAAAGACATGATGCTCTTCCAAGCGTCCTTAATCCTGGTAAGGACTATTCAGTAATAAAACCCACGCTGGCGAAGGTATTGGAAAATGGGGACAAGATGGGTCATAGAGGTTTTATGTATCTATCCAAACTTGCGATGAAAGAAGGGACTTTCGCACCTAACTCACAGTATAGCAATACAATAGATTTAATTGATACGGCAGGAGCAGCAGATCCGGATTCTAGATTAATGGCCATGAAATCTTTGGAGGCCGTCCATGCGTTTCTAGACATAACTCCTGAAGATCAACGGCAGGGGCCATATTGGACTTTGAATATCCGGAGGGTTGAACAGTCTCTTGATAGGTTGAGAAGACCACAGGTTGTGGATGAGTTAAAACCAAATCAGATACTTGAGACTAGAAGACCTTCTTCGCTCACAGATACCACTAGACCATAAAAAAACTTATATAATATAAATATTTCTTGTATATTATTATTTATTTTTTGTTTTTATTTGTTTTTTACCCATGTTTTATCCTACTATGATGGCTAAAGAGACTGGATTATATGGACGAATGATTCTACGCTTGATTAGCATAGCTGCCATCATTATTGGGCTTTGATGCCCTCTACTACACACTAACATTCATAGGATAAAAAAATTAAGAACTGCAGCGTTTCATTTCTTTTTTCTTGTTGCAGTACAATCAATAAGGAGGATCATAAATGGCAAAAATACTATTTCACGATACGACCCTAAGAGATGGGGAGCAGACGCCGGGTGTCAGCTTGACTCCCGACGAGAAGATAAAGATAGCTAAGGCCTTGGACGATCTTGGAGTCGATGTGATAGAAGCTGGTAGCGCGATAACAAGCGATGGAGAGCGTGAGAGCATAAAATGCATATCTACTGAAGGATTGAAGGCAGAAGTCTCAAGTTTCGCACGGATATTGAAAAGCGATATCGACTTGGCGTTAGGATGCGATGTACAATCCATATTTCTAGTGGTTCCGACAAGCGACCTTCATCTAAAGCATAAGCTAAGGACTACAAGAGAGAAAATACTAGGGCAAGTCACGGAACTAGTAGGATACTGTAAGGATCATGGCGTTAAAGTTGACTTATGCTGCGAGGATGGCTCTAGGACAGACCTGGATTTCTTGAAAAAAGTTATGAAGACTGGACTGAATGCTGGCATTGATCGTTTTACAATGGCAGATACTGTCGGCGTCCTCAATCCTGAGCAGACCCAGGAATTATTCGGAAAGCTCACGAAGAATGCTAA
The DNA here is from genome assembly GCA_964423225.1 of uncultured archaeon. GTDB lineage: Archaea > Altiarchaeota > Altiarchaeia > IMC4 > SCGC-AAA252-I15 > CAYREE01. The sequence continues at coordinate 20,450 of CAYREE010000005.1, forward strand.
GATACCAATTGGTTTCCATGGACACAATGATTTTGGAATGGCCACGGCAAATACAGTGATGGCAGTTAAAGGTGGGGCAAGGATAGTCGATGTCACAATAAATGGATTGGGCGAGCGGGCAGGCAACGCTGCTCTTGAAGAGGTTGCAGTTGCATTAAGGCTTACGACCGGCCATAAATTCAATGTGAAGATAGAGAAACTCACTAAGATCAGTGAGATGGTGGAAAAATTGACTGGCATCCCGCTTCAACCCAATAAGGCAGTTGTCGGAGAGCATGCATTCACCCATGAGGCAGGCATACATGTTGACGGCATATTGAAGAAACCGTCTACTTACGAGCCGATAAAGCCTGAGATAGTCGGAGGAAAGAGAAGATTCGTCTTAGGCAAGCATGTTGGATTCAAGTCTGTGAAAAGCATGTTGGAATCAGCGGGGATAGATATGGATAAGGATCAGATGGTGCAAGTCTATGAGCAAGTCAAGTATCTGGGCGACAAGGGGAAGAAAGTAACTTCCGTAGATCTTGAGACGATCGCTAACACCGTATTGGGTAAGAGTGAGGAGAGGGCTTTACATCTTGACGAGCTTGTAACTGTTGCAGGAAACAAGTTCACTCCGACAGCTTCAGTAAAGCTTCAAATGAACGGCGATTCTGTTGTCACATCAAGCACGGGCACAGGCCCTGTTGATGCGGCCATCAATGCAATCAAGATAGCGACAAAAGATGTTCCATTCGAGCTTATCGAATATCATGTGGACTCAGTCAGCGGAGGAACTGATGCGATGGTCAGCATTACTGTGAAGCTTAAGAGCAAGGGCAAGATGGTGACGGCTCAAGGAGTTGGCGCCGACATTGTATTAGCATCTGTTGAAGCAATGATCAATGGCTTGAACTCGATTATGCTTAAGAAATAGTATGGGTGGAGGATAATTGATCCTCCATTTTTTTTTATTTTTTATCTTGTTGCATTTCTCTAAGCCGTTCAGCTTCCATACCCCTATCATATTCAGCGAACAAATCTGTTGCTTTTCCAAACTTCATGAATCTGGGATTTGATGCAGCTGCAATATAGAACATGTTGGCCCGTCCATCCACGTCGCTCATGCATTTTAACTGGGGTAGATGACCGTCTGCACCTAATCTTGTCTCATATGCGAATGATGCGATATTCTTGGTCTCAGCCCACTTGAGCATCTTATCATCACTCATACCTGTATAGTGAAAGTATGTGTAGACCCATGCATCATCTTTGATCTTCGTTAGTTCATCGCCCATAGGCTCTTTCACTCCCTTGAGAATATCTGCATTTCTTAAGATATCATCCCGTTCCTTGATCTTGGCTCCCATAGCAATATAATCTTCGTCATTATGTCCCGCTCCTTTTCCTCCACCGCGTTCGATCCATAACTCGAGGTCTATCCCGTCAGCTTTCGCCTGGTCAACGACTTTTTTTACTCCCGCTGGTGTGAGTGCGATACGATTCTCGAAATCCTTGATCTCTGCTGCTACTCCGAGAATTATCTTACCGTCTTGTGCGGTATATGGTACTTGTCCGATAGCGTCATCTGGACTAACATGAGTACGTTCAAAATATCCTGCAACTGCCTTATCAGTTACTTTTCCACCCCAAGTGTTTAACGCAGTCTTTATTAGCGGGTCCTCGTCAAGGATATGTGTTCCCTGAGACCTTGCCTTGATTAACCGAATAGTATCCTCTAATGTTGCTGCTTCAAGCTGTTGTGATGCATAGCCTGCAGTATAGATAGAACCCGGCACGTTTGCGACAGCATAACCAGGAGATCCGCAAATGCATACGAATGGTTGGTTATGATTTGTAGCAGTTATTCCTTCGACTCCACCGCCCTGGTCGATCTGAGCATCAGCAATCACCAAAGCATTTGCTCCAACATCTGTCCGAGCCTGATTGATCGAGGCAAGCCTGTCCTGTGTCAATAATGTTGGTGCTCGCCCGCCTTTGACTAATGCGCCAAGGGCCACACCGATAGTGTCCTTTGAAGATAAAATCTCGTTTATCCTATCTTGAGCGCCCCCCTCATTCGAGTTTATGTATGTTACTCCATCTTCTCCAAACTCGTTTCTTCTGGTTGCAAGCACATCATCGTTTATATCTATGAATACTACGTTCGCTCCCATCTGGCGTGCGATCGTTGCAGTGCCTTTTCCAACGTCTCCTGCACCCCATGCCACTACGGTCTTGCCTTTGACATGTTCGAAAAGCTCTTGTTCATCAGGTGCATTCGGAAAATTCTTAAATAATGGTTTGAGCTCTCGTCTATTAATCCTGTATCCTAGCCCTTCCCCCATATCATGGGGCTTACTATCTAATACTCCATACAGAGTTGAGATAAGTTGAACTTGGCTCATGGCTCCATGTGAGACAGAAGCCCTTCCTGCAGGATAAGGACTCTCCTTCCTTCCTCCTTCCACACTTTCAATATTTTGCGACATCGTATCAACTATCTGGAAGTTTGCAGTAATAAAATCCTTATGATTCAACTTTTATCCTACTTTACTACTAGTCTGATCAATGATGTGAACGGTATCATCCTTCTAAATAAAACCGATTTAATGAATATCGTCAGGGATTTTACAGGCCATTTCATCACATGTCTGAATGCAACCAGGTCCATCCAGTCGGCTGTATAGCGTTTCAACACTTTTTTATCATGTGGTTCTATGTCTTGGTCTTGAATATACTTCGAGTAGATCTGATTAATCAAACTATATAATATTGTTAGCTCTTCTGGTTTTTCAAGTTTTTTCCCATTGATGAATCTGAATAGGTATTCGGAAGTACTGGCTGATGGTTCTATTCCTATTATCGTCTTTAACGCCATTCGATGTGTTTTCCTCCAGGACTCATACATGTTTCCATATTCTTTACTTGTTTTTGTCTGATCGTGTCTCCTACGTTTTATCAAATACTCGGATATGTTCGAGAATCTTGTTTTCGTGCTGAGCCTTACCCATAGGTCATAGTCTTCAGCAGTTACTTGATTATACGTAGTATTCCCATCAATGATATCAGTTCTCATCATCAATGAGGGATGGCATAGCTGACTAAGGAAGCAAAAAGTATAGCGTATCAAGGTATCAGATGAAAACAAATCCCATTTATTGATCGATTTTCCATGATCGTCTATGAATTGTATGTAAGAGCCTACGACTCCAACTTCAGGATTATTCTCAAGGTAATCCACTTGTTTCTCAAACCTTCTAACCTCGGAGATATCATCAGCATCCATCCTGGCAATGTATCTCCCTGATGCTTTTCTAATGCCCCTGTTAAGAGATGAAGCGACACCCTGGATTTTCTCATTCTCTAGGATTATGACGCGTTTATCAATCTCACAGAATTCATCAAGGATTTCTCCTGTATCATCTGTTGAACCATCGTTGATTATTATCAATTCGAAGTCTTTAAAGGTCTGGTTGATGATGCTTTCAATAGATCTTCTGAGATATTTCTCACAATTATACGTTGGAACTATTACGCTTACTACTGGGTCCATCGAATTCAATAGGTTTTCTATTATTAAAACAAGTGTTTTCAAATATATCTATAATATCATTTTTTATATCTAAAGGAAATATTGTATGCATTATGTCAAATATCACTGAAAAAATCCTCTCGAAAAAGTCTGGGAAGAAAAATATCTCACCAGGAGACATAGTTGAAGCTGAAGTAGACTATGTCATGGTCAATGATGTTACCGGCCTTCCAGCCTTTAAGGTTTTCGAGGAATTCAATACTAATCCTATCGACGAGAAGACTGTATTGATACCTGATCATTATGTTCCGAATAAGGATGTGGCGTCAGCTAATCAGGCTAAGGCTATGCGGGATTTCGCAAGTAAATATGATGTCTCGAATTATTTCGAGGTGGGTCGAAGCGGTGTATGCCATCAGCTAATGATCGAGAAGGGTTTTGTAGCTCCCGGCAGGCTAATCGTCGGAGCTGACTCACATACATGTAGTTACGGTGCACTAGGTTGTTTTTCAACTGGTATCGGAAGCACAGAAGCAGCTGCAGTAATGGCCACTGGAAAGCTATGGTTCAGGGTTCCGGAGTCGATGAAGATCACGGTTGATGGACTGCTAGGCGATTATGTGATGGGAAAAGACATAATCCTGCATGTTATCGGTGACATCGGTGTGGACGGGGCATTATACAAGTCTATGGAATGGTATGGTAGTTCAATAGAATCACTTGGTGTTGCAGACCGGATATCAATCAGTAATATGGCGATCGAGGCAGGAGGAAAGGCAGGAATAATACCTGCTGATAATAAGGTCGATGAATACTTGAAAGATCGGGTTATTGGAGGCTATGAGAAAGTCTTTGCTGATAAGGACGCGGTTTATTCTGATATCCTGGATTATGATTCAAAGGATATTGTGCCAACTATTTCCGAGCCTTTCTTGCCTGAGAATTCTAAACCCGCTTCAGAATCCGATGTAGTAATAGATCAGGCATACATTGGTTCTTGCACGAATGGAAGAATAGAGGATTTTAGGATTGCCGCAAAAATACTGAAAGGCAAGAAGGTAGCTAAGGATGTTAGACTAATGATAGTCCCCGCCTCTCATGATATCATGGATCAGATGATAGAGGAAGGATTATACAAGGTCTTCAGCGATGCAAACGCGTATATCTCAGGACCTACGTGTGGTGCGTGTCTTGGCGGATACATGGGCGTTCTTGCCGATCAGGAAGTCTGTGTGAGCACGACTAATAGGAACTTCATAGGTAGGATGGGGCATAAGAACAGTAAAGTATATCTTGCGAATCCTGCTGTTGTCGCAGCATCAGCATTAACAGGGAGGATAACGGATCCACAGGATCTATGAATAAGATGACGGATATTACGATTAGAGACGAGTTGGCTTTAGAAAGAACGTATCTAGCAAAAGAAAGGACAGTACTAGCATATGCGAGAACCGGGATAGCCGCTATCACGCTCTCACTTGCTATAATCAAGCTTTTTGATATTAATCAACTAGAACAGATCCTAGTCATCATGTTTTTATTTGTCCCAGGATTAGTGGCTACATTATATGGTATAATCAAGGCATTCACTAGCCATAGAAAATACACTGATCTAGAAAAGAAGGTAGAGGAAGAGATAAGCGAAGATGACTAATATGATCGGAAAAACCTGGAAGTTTGGAAGTAACGTTGATACTGACCAGATCATACCTGCTGAATACCTTGTGACAGGAGATCCGAAAGAACTTGCAAAACACGCTTTTGAAAAAGTTCGAACAGAGTTCGCATCGGAAGTTAAACCTGGGGACGTTATAATTGCAGATGATAACTTCGGTTGCGGATCCAGCCGGGAACATGCGCCAAGGGCATTGATGGGTGCGGGAGTATCCTGTGTTATCGCCAAAAGCTTTGCACGCATCTACTTTAGAAACAGCATCAACCTAGGATTTCCAGCTATTGAATGCGATGTACAAGCCTCGGATGGTGATGAGATAGAAGTAGACTATTCTGGGGGGAAAGTCCGGAACCTCACCACTAAAAAAGAGTATGAATTCAAACCGCTACCACCATTCCTATTAAACCTGATGGAATCAGGTGGGCTTGTAGAATACGTGAAAAAACAATTAGAAAAAAAATGAAATACAAGATCGCAGTTTTACCTGGAGACGGGATCGGACCCGAGATCATGGATGAAGCAATAAAGGTTCTTGATACAGTCACAAAGAAACAATCAATAGAATTCGAGTATACTGAAGCAGACATCGGTGGGATTGCCATAGACAATCATGGAGCGGCTCTACCAAAGGAGACGATCAAGGTATGCGAATCATCTGATGCAATACTGTTGGGTGCTGTTGGAGGACCAAAATGGGAGTCCCTACCACCGGAAGAACAACCTGAGCGCGCTGCCTTACTTCCTCTCAGAAAGCATTTCGACTTATACGCCAATCTTAGACCCGCAAAGATTTTCATGGAGTTGTCTGGAAGCTCTCCGCTAAAGGAGGAGATAATCGGGGATGGCTTGGATATACTCATTGTCCGTGAGCTTACTAGTGGAATATATTTTGGCCAACCAAAGGGTATTGAAGGTGATAAAGGCTATGATACTCTAGTATACAAAAAGAGCGAGGTAGAAAGAATAGCACGTCTCGCATTTGAAGCCGCAATGAAACGAGGCAAAAAGTTAACTTCAATAGACAAGGCTAATGTGTTAAGCTCGATGGTATTGTGGAGGCAGACTGTAAACGAGGTTTCGAAAGACTATCCTACTGTCGAATACTCTGATATGTATGTTGACAATGCATCACAACAACTCGTCCGCAATCCAAAACAGTTCGACGTCATCCTAGCAGGAAACATGTTCGGAGACATCTTAAGCGATGAGGCAGCAGTAATAACCGGGAGTCTTGGAATGCTTCCGTCAGCAAGCCTGAATGAATCCAATTTCGGATTATACGAGCCAGTACACGGATCTGCACCAGATATAGCAGGTCAGGGCAAGGCAAATCCAATAGCACAAGTCATGTCAGCTGCCATGATGTTGAAATACTCATTCGATCTTGATGAGGAGGCAAAGATGATAGAAGATTCAGTACAAAAAGTATTATCTGATGGTTATCGTACTTCCGACATAATGCAAGAGGGTAAAAAACTCGTTGACACTAAAAAGATTGGAGACCTGATTGCAGGTGGAATCTGATGGTTGACTCTTTAAAAATCATATTATTGGTTTTTTTTTCATTCTCAATTATCCTTTATTCATTCTATTCTGATAGTCCTGTCGAAAGAAGGCCAAACATTATCCTGATTCATGTGGATGCCTTAAGGCCTGATCATCTTGGATTTAATGGATATCCTCGTAACACCAGCCCGAATATTGACGCATTAGCCCGGGAAAGTATTGTATTTACTAATGCTTATTGTGTGTGGCCTCATACTAGTCCCTCAGTCGCATCAATGATGACATCTCTTTATCCATCAGACACAGAAGTTTATGGTGGTATATCTCCTCTAAAAAAGGGGGTTGATACTTTGCCGGGAATATTAAGGGATATGGATTATCGGACAGTAGGTTTTGTTTCTAATGCAAACCTGGATAAGACTTTTAATTTTGACCAGGGTTTTGAAGAGTATCATGAAGTATGGCGTAAGAGAGCTGATGGTTCAAGGGATCGTTGGATTGGATATGATGCAAAAACCGTTACAAATGACATACTCTTTTGGCTGAATTGGTTTGATAGCGAACCGTTCTTCCTATGGGCGTTCTACATTGACCCACACGGGCCATATACACCCCCCACCCCTTATGATACTATGTTTGAAAACGATATTCTTTATAATCAGACGGTCGATAAGCTTAGACCCAAAGATATTCGAAGGTTTGAATTATACAATTCAACTAGCTTGAATCTTTATCTTCAAAGATATGATGGAGAGATACGATACACTGATTATTGGATCGGGGAATTATTGACAAAATTGAAGGAAAAAGGATATTATGATAATAGTATCATCATCTTAACATCTGATCATGGAGAAGCGATAGGTGAAGATGGTCGCTATATGCAGCATGGTAAAAGCATACATGAACCACAAGTGAGAGTACCATTGCTAATAAGGATACCTGGCGAAAGAAGGCAGACTATTAGAAACCCAGTCTCCCAGATCGATCTGACACCCACAATCCTCGATCTTGCAGGAATTAATACTCCACCAAACCTTGCTGGTAAAAGCCTTACACCACTCCTGGATGGAGAAGCTGATTATTGGCCGATTACGCGATATTGTGGGGATGATAGATGGGGACATGAAGATAGTCAAGGATTTATTGAGTGGGAAAACTCATCTGGTAAACCTGTCAATTAGGGGTGAAAAAAAGATTAATCCTAAAAAATTTAATAGAGACAAGTTCAAAAAGCTTAAGAATAAAATATCCTTAAGAGAAAGTGATTTTGCTTATGATGCGAAAACAAATGGTTCTATCACATATTTAGATGAGGAATCGATTAAACAACTCATGGAACTAGGATATATTGGATGATAAATAAATCAGTTTGAATTCAGTTTCATCTTTTTAATATTACTGGTCTAATATTAACTTCTTAAAATAATATTCGGGGTGATTTAGTTGGTTAAAAAACTTTTTATTCCAGGTCCGGTCGATGTTAGTCCTGATGTAGCTGAAAAGATGGCTGATCCTATGGTAGGCCACAGGAGCAAGGAATATGCTCAACTACACGAGAGTATGATCACTGGATTAAAGAAAATATTATTCACTGACAACAATATCTTCATTACTGCGACATCCAGTACTGGATGGATGGAGGCTGCAGTATTGAATTGTGTCGGTAAGAAGTCTTTGCACATAGTGAATGGGGCTTTTAGCAAGCGGTGGAATGGTATTGCCACAGCTTGTGGTAGACAGCCTCAGACCGTAGAGATTGATTGGGGAAATGCTGGAAAACCTGAAGATGTAGAGGATTTATGCAATTCTGGAGATTTCGAGTCCTTATTCATCACACATAATGAGACTTCTACTGGAGCAATGACGGATCTTGAAGGATTTGGAAAGCTTTGCCATGATAATAATATGTTATTATGTGTGGATGCTGTTAGCAGTGCTTGCGGAGTCAAGATAGAGACAGATAAACTTGGTATAGATATCCTGGTTACTGGAACCCAGAAAGCCTTTGCAGTAGCACCTGGAATGGCGATGACTTGTGTTTCTGAAGCTGCTCTTGAGCGTAGCAAGGATATGCCCAATAAAGGCTATTATTTTGACTATCATGTCTATCTTAAGAAGGCAGTTAAACATAATACACCTTCTACTCCACCCATACCTCAGATGAGGGCTATCGACTATCAGGTCAAGAAGATCCTCAATGAAGAGGGACTGGAAAACAGGTTTAAAAGACATATTGCTTTAAGAGATGCTACCCAGGATTGGGCTAAGGATAAATGGGAGCCATTCACTCAGGAATGGTGTCTTTCTAACACTGTAAGCTGCTTTAATAACTCTCGCGACTTCGACATAAATGACTTGAAGGCAAAGCTTAATGACGCAGGATACGAGTTCTCCAATGGTTATGGAAACCTAAAGGGCAAGGCTTTCAGGGTAGCTCATATGGGTGATAGGAAAATGGAGGACTTGAAAGAGTACTTAGCTAAGATAGATGAGATAACAGGGGCATAATCTATATTTAACCCCTGCATCATATTTTTTTTTAGAATATGGCCAAGATAGCTGCTGTCTCATGGATTCCACGGAGTCGGATGCATGTTCACGAAACTTATGTTGGACTGAAGAAGGTCAGTCTGCCGATAACTGATATAGACTATTATAAACAATTAAGTCTCACAATTACTAAGGCGCGTGGTTTTAAAGATATTAGATTCATGCAGGAATGGAGTGGATTACATTCTTTCATTATTGATGTTCCTGATGAGGGAGTTGTTGAAAAAGCTAATGAGTTCATGACTGCGATGCAGATGATGCTTGTTGAGGATATTTTGAAGAACTGTCATACAGTAACTTATAACCAGATAGTAAATGACATAATCCCCGTGAACTTTCACATGATAATCTTCTCGAAAACTCCACATGATATCCCTGAACATAGGAAGAAGAAGGTGGGGGATCTGACAATACACTATGATCCAAAAAGCTATTATGAGAGCGGCACGATCACTTATGTGGAGGGAACAGAAGATCCATCTGATATGAGTCCATACATGTATCACATCTATCAGGAGGTTGTATGCGATTTCTTGCTTGCGATGCAGAAGAAGATGATACGATTATATCATGAGACTGATATGGCGATAGAGCAGATCAAGGAGACAAAGGAACTCAAGAAAGTCCATGAGGCTATGAATATTGTGGATGATGTATTGAAGGAGGCTGCTGAAAGCTATGGGAAAATCAAGCAGGCGAGGACTAATATGGGTTTGAAACGTGCTGCTTATCGCGAAGAACGATATGAAGGATTAGACAAGGAAGTATGTGATGCTCTCGACCTAGAATATTACTTTAAAGCATTGATTTCAGACACTGATTATGCTATCTCACAGTGGAGTGATGTTCTCGTTGAATACATCAAGAATGTGAATGAGATGATGGATGCTAAACTCATGCTCTTCCAAGCAGAATCCGGGAAGAAGAAAGGATGGTTCTGATTTTTTAACATATATCTCTAGTTTTTTTACGTGGTTAGTAAAAATATTTTTTTATTCGGATCATTAGTGGTAATCACATTGTTTGTCGCTGTCTTTCTTTTTAATGGATTTTCTGAGACTGTTCCAAAGGGACGTTTCACGGAGACTACGATGGATGATGGAGTTGATACATCATCATTGACTGTTATTGAGTATTCCTCTTCGATTTCCAGTTCTTCCTCATCTTCATCTTTGAATGTGAGTCCTTTTGTGTCCTCGTCTTCGACTGTTACTCTCACCTCTATGTCATCTTCTAGTTCGTCTATGACTACTACGTCTACAACCACGACCACCACTACTCTAGCGTTCTGTGCTGTTCCAGAAAATGATGGAGCGTTTTGTGGCGGGAATCAAGACTCAGAGAATATAAACTATCCCTGTATGAAGTGTGTGACTGGAGTCTGCGTTAACATAGAGCCTGAATATAATGATATTATAGACGAATGGGTATACCAGTCATGTGCGACCATAGCATCTGGTAATTCAGAATGTGCAAGATGTGATGGCGGTATATGTTATGCCACTCCTGATGGAACCTATTGCGGTGCTCAACAAGGATGTAAACAGTGCAGTTCAGGTGTTTGTGCACCAGCAGCTATCGGGGAACGGTGTCCGAGACTAAGCTATAACTGTGGCAGATGTAATTCAGATGGAGAATGCGCGCCTGACCCATCCACCGTTGGATTATCATGCTTTGATGGGGGTCAAGACAGTCTTTGCTGTACATGCGATTCTAACGGAGAGCCCGACAACGAGCCATATGAAGGAGATTTTTGTGGCGCAGGCGATGATGTAAGATGCCATACCTGTCAAGCCGGACAGTGTCAGGAGATCGGGGGCATATTGAATCCACCCCCCATAATGTGCGGGGATGGAACGGACGAACAATGCCAATACTGCGACTCTGGCTCTTGTCTGGATGTAATGGACGGCCAAGCCTGTTATTACACTATACAAGATGACGATAGCTCTACAGAAGGATGGGGGCATTGTGAGAGCGGAGCATGTATATACTCAGCATCAAGCTCTTCCTCGATGACCTCGTCCACAATGGAATATGGTCCACCATCTACCGGAAATTAGTTTAAAAATAATTGGATGATCGTCTCTACTAATAGCTAGCCGAAACCTTTTTTACTTGTAGTTCCTGTTTTTTAAACATGGTTAGTCAAAAACTTGTATTCGGATCTTTAATTATTATTTCATTGTTTATTGTTGTTTTTCTGATGACTGGTTCTTCTGAGACTGTTCCAAAGGGACGGTTCACGGAGACTACGATGAACTCGGGGTATTCACCCTCTTCAACAAACTATGAATCTTCTTCCTCTACCATCTATGAGTATACAGTCTCAACGATCGAGGAGTATACTTCTTCCACGCAGTATGTCTATACTTCTTCAACGGTTACTGTAGAAACATCACTTACGACTTTGGATCCTGCCACATTCTGCGCTATTGAAGATAATGATGGAAAGTGTTGTGGTGCAGATCTTGATGAGGAAGACGAGGATTACTGTTGCATGCACTGCGCAGATGGAGAATGCAAGAACTCTAATAGCTTCTTTTATAATGGTAATTGGTTCCATATGAATTGTGGTGCATCATCCTCAACAGACAAGGATTATTTGTGTAAACGGTGTGTTGACGGTGATTGTGCAAACTCTCCTGATGGGTTAATTTGTGGTGAGGAACGTGGTTGTAGTGAATGCAGTTCAGGTTCTTGCGAGCCTGCATTGACTTCAGGCGAGAAATGCCCTGAAAACGATTATAACTGTGGTAAATGCAATTCTGATGGTGAATGTGAGCCTGATTCAGATACTAGTGGTGAAGCATGCTTGTCGGGATATCAGGCTATTGAATGTTGTGTCTGCGATGAGGAAGGAGAGCCGAATTACAGGGATTTTGATATGGAAGACTGTGGTGACGGTGACGACTTGAAGTGTTATTCATGCTTTAGGGGAATGTGCAATCCTAAAAACATGGATAGATCAAATGTGTATTGTGGGATGGGAAAGGATCTTGAATGTAAATTCTGCGAAGGTGATGATGAATCAGCATCATGCTCTGGTAGTGTAGAAGACGGAGAGACATGTAGGATCCCAAGTGCTGATGATGACAGTATCTTTATCGGTACAGGTACCTGTGAGTCAGGTGAATGCGAAGATCCATGTGACGGCAAGTCTGAAGGCGATTCATGCGGTCCTGAAGGAGAAGACGAGATATGCAGTGTATGTGCAATAGACGAAGAATCAGGCGATCTTACATGCAAGTTCAGGGATGATGTCTATGAAGATGATTCTGACCTAGAGTGTGGTGAGGAGGGAACCGATTCAAGAGGATGTAAATTATGTGCAAGAGGCGAATGCAGTAATATCGAGGTTGTTAGGAGAACAAGTCCTTTCGTACCAGACAAGCATTATTGCGGACCATCTGGAATAGACCATACCTGCAAGATATGTGGGAACGGACACTGCGGATTCAACAATGAAGTTAACTGCGGCGGAGTCTTTAATAGAGGATGTAAGATATGTGATATGGGCTCATGTCTGAATATTCAAGAAGGTCAAAATCCACTGATAATCGATGATCTTCGAAACGAGGTCCTAGAGGATTGTGCAGTCTGTAATAGTGGTACAAAATCCTATATTGAAGACGGTCTACCCTGCACTGCAGACCTGGATTATTATGATAACTGGGATCCAGGCCTATGTGGTACTTGCCAGGATTATGAGTGTCAAGTAGATGAGGGAATGGATTATTGCGGTCAGGTAGGTAATTTTTTCTGCTATGTCTGCACTGCAGGTGGTGTATGCGAACCAGCTAATATACCCCCTAATCCACCATTTAATCCTAATCCGCCAAAAGCCAAATGCGGCGACGGAAAGGATAAGAACTGCAAGTACTGTGATGACTTCAATGACTGTGTAGACGAGTTGAATGGAAAGGCATGTCAGTACCGTATAGAGCTTGATGATGGATGGATTGACGGATGGGGCCACTGCCTGCATGGGGAATGCATTATACCTGTAACCTCGACTAGTGGGGGTAGTCCATCTTCTACAATGGATTATACTACATCATCGACATTGTGATGAGATGATTGGATATTGGATAGCTGTCTGAACACAACTACCAATACTCTCTTTTTTTTATTATTGCTCTATTGTAATACATAATCCATCATGGTCAAGATAACAGTTGATCCTGAAATGTGTAAAGGCTGTGGAATATGCCTTGAATTCTGCCCTAAGAAAGTCTATGACTGGAGTAAAGAGTATACTGCCCGGGGTGTGAAAAACCCGGTTCCAGTAAGGATAAAAGATTGTATTAAATGCCGGCTCTGCGAGCTTATGTGCCCGGACATGGCGATAACCGTTGAAGATGAAGATTGAAGATAAGATACTCAGGGTCCTCGGAGGGAAAGAGCAATTCGTCCAGGGAAACATGGCATGTGTATACGGGGCCCTGCTTGCAGGCTGCAGATTCTATGGAGGATATCCGATCACACCGTCCACTGAGATAATGGAGGGAATGTTCGAATTGATGCCGAAGATCGGCGGTACCGTCATACAAATGGAGGATGAGATTGCGTCAATAGCATCTATTATAGGTGCATCACTTACCGGGGTCAGGTCGATGACTGCGACAAGCGGACCCGGATTCTCACTGATGCAGGAGAATATCGGATATGCATGCATGACCGAGACACCGATAGTCCTAGTTAACGTGATGCGTGGAGGACCCTCGACTGGACAGCCGACAGAACCTGCTCAAGGTGATGTTATGCAGGCAAGATGGGGGACTCATGGAGACCATGAGATCATCGCTTTATATCCAAACTCAGTGCAAGAAACATTAGAACTAACAATAAAAGCATTCAACATGTCGGATATGTATCGCGTACCAGTCATCCTGCTTATGGATGCTGAACTAGGCCATATGCGTGAGAAGATAACAATCCCTAATGAAGTCGAGTATGTCGGACGCACGATTGCGACAATAGAGCCTGAGAAATACATGCCCTTTAGGACAGGATATACTCGTCCGAGCAAAGTACCTGAGATGGATCATTTTGGGGGAAGTTATAAGACATATCTGACAGGATTGACGCATGACTGGTCTGGACTTCCCACGACCACAGAAGTTGAAGTGCATGAAGCATTAGTGAAACGGCTTAGAGATAAGATACTGGACAATAAAGATCATATCTGCCTGACAGAAAGCTGGAATCTGGAGGATGCGAAACATGTTGTATTATCGTATGGTATTACAAGTCGACCTGCGTTAAGCGCTGTAAACTCTTTAAGGAACGAGGGTAAACGAGCGGGATACTTGCGGCTTAAAACATTATGGCCATTTCCAGAGGATATTATAACTGAGATAGCAAAAAAAGCAGATTTGATAGTTGTCCCAGAATTGAATCTTGGACAAATCTATCATAAGGTTGTTGAAAGCGCGAGAGGAAACTGTGAAGTCAAGTTAATCTCGAAAGTTGGTGGAGCCATACACACCCCCTATGAGATTATGGAGGTGTTGAAATGAAGATGCCTTCTCAAAAGACGATAAAGGAAAAATACTTTAGGAAAGAGATGTTTCCAAGCATTTTCTGTCCGGGATGTGGGAATGGTATGATAATGAATTATACTGCGAGGGCGATAGAGAATCTGGGCATGGACTTGTCTAAATTCGTCTTTGTATCTGGGATCGGATGTTCCTCTCGGATTCCCGCCTACTTTAATGCAAATGGTATCCATACGACTCATGGGAGAGCGCTACCTTATGCGACCGGCATAAAGCTTGCGAAACCCGACTTGAATATCGTGGTGTTCACTGGTGATGGAGACTGCATATCCATTGGAGGCAACCATTTCATACATGCGATAAGAAGGAATATCAACTTGACTGTAATCGTATCCAATAATTATATCTATGGGATGACTGGAGGACAGTTAGCCCCGACCACACCAACAGGAAACAAGAGCACAACATCATTATACGGTTCTATCGAACATGTCATAGATATCTCGCGGACAGCCCGAGTATTGGGTGCTCCATATGTGGCAAGATGGACTGTCGGCCATCCACACCAGGCCATCAAGTCTATTGAAAAAGCTATAACAAAAGAGGGATTTTCCCTAGTTGAAATGCTTTCACCCGGACCCGTCTGTTATGGAAAGAGAAATGTCACCCCGGACCCATCTAAACTATTAAAATGGTATATGCGGGGTACAGTGCTTTTTGATGATAAGGAAGGCAAGATGCCATTATCCCAATACTTCAAGGATATGGAGAACGAGATGGTTATCGGAGAATTCGTAGACAAGGAGAAAAAGGATTTCGGCAAATCATATATGGAATTGGTCGAGGGATTGAAGGATGAGGACTGAGATTCGGATAAGCGGTTTCGGAGGCCAGGGAGTAATACTTGCAGGGATAGTACTTGGTAATGCGGCAAGTTTACATGATGGATTGAATGCAGTGCAAACACAGACTTATGGCCCACAGGCGAGAGGGGGAGCATGTAATTCAAACGTGATTATCGGTGACGAGGAGATAAGATACCCGAGGATAATCAATTCAGATTATCTTTTAGCCATGTCGCAGATAGCATTCGATAAATTCAAGAGGAAGATAAGCGACTCGGGGGGGATGATTTTATATGATCCAGACTTGGTTGTGATAAACGATGAGGATGTTGCATACTTCAAGTCAAATAATATCAATTTCATTGATGTCAATGCATTAAAGCTTGCTGAAGGAGTAGGCAGGAAAATTGTTGCGAACATGGTGATGCTCGGAGCATTTTCAAAAATATCAGATCTAGTAAAAATCGAATCATTGGAAAAATCTATTGGAGACATATTACCCCGGGAGAAGATAGAGATGAACATCTCTGCATTAAGGACAGGTTATGATGCTGTAGGTGCAGAGGGATGAAGCTCCACGAATATATTGCAAACAAATTGTTTTCAGATTATAATGTCCCAATGATACGGGGTTATGTTGTATCAAGTCCTGATGAGATAAAAGACTTTGAAAAACCAGTCGTCCTAAAAATCCAGATCCTTTCTGGTGGGCGTGGAAAAGCTGGTGGAGTGAAAAAAGCAGGAGATATAATTGAGGCTAAAAAGATTGCATCAGAGCTGATAGACTCGAAGATAAAGGATCATAAGGTTGAAAAGCTATTCATAGTTCCTGCAGTCGATTATGACAAAGAATATTATCTCGGCTATACGATTGATCGCCAAGATAAAAACACGGTCCTATTAGTATCTGCAAGTGGTGGAATAGATGTTGAACAAGCAGCAAAAAATGATGAGATGATACGGATACCAATAGACCCTGTTGACGGCTTTGATGCCAATAGAGTCCTAGAAACACTTGTGGAAAAAGTAGATGAAGCAAAAGAAATAACCTCTATTGCAGAAAAACTATATGGATTATTCACTGAATATGATGCCACAACCTGCGAGATAAACCCGCTTGTAAGGACTGCAGCCCGTTTACTAGGATAGGATACCAAACTGGTATTATATGACAACAGCCTATACAGACACGAGGAATTTACAC
>CAYREE010000006.1:0-1354 GCA_964423225.1 uncultured archaeon
TCCGTGTTACTTCCGAAGCCATATTTATCGCCTATAGGTAATTATCGATTGGTTATTATCATGGGATTGTGCTTGAACTTGTGCTGAACGGATCATTATAATCTTGGATTGTGCTTGAACTTGTGCCGAATGGATCATTATAATCTTGGATCGTGCTTGAACTGGAGGATCCTGGTGGCCAGTTACCACAGCTTCCATGCTGGCATGTCATGCTGTCATCATCGCCGCATGTGTCTCCATCAGCATTTTCGCAATCATCTTCAGTGCACTTCATGCAGGACTTGCTATCACCTGCATAACCACATTCATTCCCAACATTATCCGAAGACACGAAACATGTTCCTAATACACATTCACCACAGTCTCTCTTGCATTTCGGTCCATTGTTGATCTGGCAGGTCCCGCCACCGCACTTGAAACATTGATAATCCTCTCCTTCAGGCCCGCAGAACTCGCCTTCCATCACACCTGTATTGCATTGTAGATCATAACAGACATTACAGGGATTAGTATCATCACACTGCATATAATCATGTGCAATACAACTTCCATCATAGCAGGTCCCGCAATTATCACCTGATGAATCTCCGCCAGCAAACGAGCCTCCACAAGTGAATCCATCTGCATATTGCGTGCACTCGCCATGCCAGCATAATGAGCATATAGAATCGTCTGGCCCGCAGTTTTTATTGTCGCGACTCGCGCTATCGCAAACACCATTAGAATCACATTTAGCGCAGTCACTGTCATCCTCCGAACAGTCGTCGCCTTCATTGAGCTGTCCAGTACACCCTCCACTCGAGTCACAGGACATGCAGGCACCTACATCGCATATCGCACCCTCTGGAGCCTGTCCAACACATTCAAGTCCTTGACATACCTTGCATGCTGGAAGACCACCGCATCTTGTACCACTTCCTACAGGAGTGCAGAATCCGCTGGCAGTGCATTGCGCACAACCGCTATCATCGTAGGAGCAGTCAGTACCCTCTGCAAGTTGTATGCATGTGAATTCAGTATCAAGCTCTTCGCAGGCGTTGCAGCATTTATTTGTTCCACCACATTCTCCGCCACAGCATTTCCTATTGTCATTGCAAATGTATACTGGATTATCATCTGGTCCGTCGGTGCAGCAAGTATCCTCATCTGGATTAATACAGTCTCCCTGGCAACAGTGATCTCCGGCAGGATATAATCCACCTCCATCCAGGTCAACGATTTGTGTGCATCGATAATCCACAGGATCATCACCGTCATGGCAGCAGACCTCGAAGCCAACGGTTATACAATCGGTTCCGCAACAGCTTTCAGTTGTTGTATCACATATCTCTGGAGTGGAAGGATCGCTTTCATC